>NZ_LZKD01000132.1:0-11727 GCF_001668695.1 Mycobacterium sp. E2497 | reverse complement strand
GGCGGCCCCGCCTTCGACGGCCGAAGGTCCCCAATGCTTCGGCCTAAGGTCACCTCGGGGGCGAGGCGGGGCCGGCGCGGTGCGAACGTAGGGGTGCCGGGGCAACCCGGTGGTCTGCCCGAAGTGCAGCAAGCCCATTTTTGGGCGAGGCCATCCGCAAGGGCCTGATTGACCCACCGTCTTACGACGGGGATCTGCCTTCGGGCAGACCTTCATGCGTACGGGCGGTTCACGGCATCCGGGGCAGCGCCTCGACCGGTCCGGACAACGCCGCCTTGACGTAGCGGGTGTCGTCGTCGGCCAGCACCTCGGCGTCGTCGCGTTCGATGCCGTCGACGATCGCGCGCGCCACCTGCCGCGGGTCGTTCTTCGGGGCGTCGAAGCCGGACGTCATGTCGGTGTCGGTGAAGCTGAGGTGCGCCGCAACCACCAGGGTGCCCTGCTTCTCGAGTTCGATGCGCAGCGAATTGGTCGCCGACCACAGCGCCGCCTTGGAGTCTCCGTACCCGCCGGAGCCGGGCATCCAGGACAGGATCGACGCGATGTCGACCAGGGCTCCGCCGCCGTTGCCGGCCAGGATCGGCGCGAACGCCTTCGCGACCCGCAGCGCCCCGAAGTAGTTCGTCTCGAACACCGCACGCACCTCGTCGATGTCGCTGTCGAGCAACGACCGCGCCCCCAGCACGCCGGCGTTGTTGATGACGATGTCCACGTCCGAAGCCGACGCCGCCAGTGCCGCAACGGATTCCGCATCGGTAACGTCCAACTCGGCGCTGACCACCCGCGGGTCTGCAATGGGCTTGGGCGCCCGCGCCGTGGCGTAGACCTTGGCCGCGCCGCGCTGTAACAACTCGTCCACGACGGCCTTGCCGAGTCCGCGCTGTCCGCCGGTAACCACGACCGTCGACCCCTTGATGTTGACCATGATCCGCACTCCTGACTTAGGTAAACCAATTTTGTTTCTGTCACGGTAGTTGCCGGTGACGACATAGGCAAGTATCTTTTAGTTATGTCTATTCCATGGACTGCGTCACAGCGGTACGGCCTCATCCCGGCGCCCGGCGGCCTCGGGCTGGTCCAGGATTTCCTCAACACGAGGGGGATCGCGAGATATGGCCCCGACCTGCTCGCCCACACCGCCCTCGCGCGCGACTGGGTCGAGGGCGCGGTGCGCAACTGGTCGGCCGCCCGCGGCGAGGAGTTGCCGCCGCCGGAGCTCGACGACAACGACCTGACCAAGCTGCGCGCGTTGCGGGGCACGCTCGATTCGCTGGTGGCCGGCGAGGCGCCCATCGGACGAAGCACCGTGACCGCATCCCTCGCGGTCTCCGACGACGGTGCGGTGCGGTTGGAGCCCAGCGGCGCCGGCTGGCGCTGGCTTGCCTCGGCGCTGTGGGGCGAGATCCTGCTGAGCCAGCAGGCCGATACCTGGCGGCGTGTCAAGCAGTGCCATAACCACCGCTGTGGGTCGACGTTCTACGACCGCTCCAAGAACAACAGCGGGGTGTGGCACGACGTCAAGACGTGTGGCAACGCCGCCAATCTGCGCGCCTCGCGGGCCCGACGGCGCGAACGCGCAACGGCCTCAGCGGTTTCGCCACAGTAGGCGGTACCGGTAGTAGAGGCCGCGCCGGATCACGGCCGGGTCAAGGGCGCGGTGCCGTCAACAGCGCTCCATGCCCGGCCGCATGAGCGTCACGGTGGGGCGGGCACGGCGTGGGCTGCCGCGCAGCACCACCTGCAACGCGTCACAGGCGCGCGCCTTGATCGGCGTCACCACATCGAGATTGGTAGGGCTCCGGCTGATCCAGGACGGCAGTGTTGCCACGGTTTCGACCCTTCCCTGTTCGGCCTGTGCGCCGACTCATTGAATTGCACCCGGCCCGCTTTACCGATGCGCCGCGCCGCGGTAAACGCCGCGAAAAGCCGCATTGTGGCGCGACGCACATCCCCCGGCGCGGGGGACGGCGGTCACAGTTTCCGCCAACCTCGGAAACGTCGCAGGTAGCCCGGCAAGCCACGCGCGGACAGCGATTTGGGCCAATCGTCGGCGCGGAAATACGCGTCCGTCCCGCCGTCGACGAAGATCACGCTGCCGCAGAGGAATTCGGCCGATTCGGACAGCATGAAACACATCCAGTCGGCCATGTGCCGCGCCTGGCCGAAGCCACCCACCGGGACCGGGAACGACCGGACGGCCTTGGCCTGCCGCGGCGTCGCGAGCTGTTCTTCCAGCAACGGCGTCATGATGGCTCCGGGCGCCAGGGCGTTCAAGCGCACTCCCGAGCCCGCCCATTCCGGCAGAACCGCGTGGCGCCGCACCCAACGACCGACGGCGATCTTCGACGCCGCATACATCATGGTCGGCGCGGCCGGACCGAACGGCCGCACCGATCGCAGCGCCTTGTCGCCGTCGTGCGCGAGGAAGGCCTTGACCGCTCGCGCCGGGACAAGGGGCACCGTCGTCGCCGAGTTGCTGGCCACGACGACGACTTTCGCGGATTCGGCCGCGGCCAGGGCCGGCCGCCAGGCGACCAGCGGCTCGACGACGCCGAAGAAGTTGACCTGACCGATCTGGCGCAGCCGCTCTCGACCGGGGCTGGGCCCGAGGCCGGCGGCCAGGACCGCACCGTCGAGCTTGCCGCCCGCAGCCGCCAGCACCCCGTCGGCGGCGCGCTTGCGCCCGGCCGGCGTCGACAGGTCCGCGACGATATCGGCGTCTTTGATGTCGACGCCGATCACGGTGTGTCCGTCGGACTTGAGCCGCTGCGCGGTCTCGTGGCCCATCCCGGAAGCCGACCCGGTGACCGCATAAGTGCCCATCGCTCTGTTCTTACCAGTCGCGGCCCGGTGCGGCGTCAGGTTCCGGCGGCGGCCTTCTCGACGTCGAGCAGCTGCTCGCCGCGCCGTTCCTCGTCGTAGGCGGCGCGGCCGCCCCGCAGGCCGAACAGCCGCTTGGAGAACAACAGGTAGACGACGGCGGCCACGTTGATGGCGAAGGTGACCGCCCGGGTCATCGTGATGCCCCTGAACAGGTCGTGAACCTCCAGCGGCAGGAACACCGAGGTGGCGATCACCGCGAAGTACTCGCCCCAGCGCTTCAGCAACCACAGGCCGACCCCTTCGACGACCTCCAGCAGCGCATAGGCGGCCAGCATCAAGGTCAGCAGGGCCAGGGTGGACGGCTTGGCGGCCAGCGCCTTCTCCAGTTCGTGCACGACCGTCATCTGATCGACCTTGAATCCGGCGGCGCGGAAGATCGGCAGGTCGCGTTCCAGCGTGGCCTGGATGGCGCCGCGCGCGCCGCGAAACTTCCACACCGCGTACGCGGCGAGCGCGATCACCACCGCCCGGAACAGGCGCTCGACCGCGAGGGTCCGGATGATGATGGCCTGACGTAAAGCCTTGCCGCGCATGATCATCGGCGCGTCTTCGGCGCGTCCCCGCCCGTGCGGTGAGCCCACGGTGAATTCACCGCAGCGCAGGCAGCGCCAGACTTCGCCCAGTGCGGTGGTGCCGCTCAGCCGGGCGGCGAGGTCCTGCTCGTCGGGGGCATAGGTGGCGTGGCCCGCGACCGCGCAGGTGACCAACTCCCACCGATTACCGCCCTGATCTTTGCGCATGGCCGATCATCGCACCGCCGGAAGCAGGCCATGCAAGGGGGCGCGCCCGGCACGTCAGAACCGGGGTTTGGTGCGCGGCCGTTGCGCCACAGGGCTCGCCGCGCCGAGCAGTGCGGCGAGGTCGGCCACGGGGATCTCGTCGAGGCGATCGACCGCCGTGACGATCTCCGCGCGCAACGTTTCGTCGCAGAAGGGTTCGGCCAGCCACTCGAACTTCTCCGCGACGCGTTCCCACGACATGGGCCGGGTCGGGGAGCCCTCGTAATCGGCTTGCTCGCGGGACAATTCCCGTCCGTCGCGGGTCTCCAGGTGCACCCGCGCCGCCGTGCGTTGCGGATAGTCGGCGGTCAGGTCGGCGGCGGGTTTGACGGCGACACGCGTCAACAGCTCCTGTACGTCGTCGCGCAGGACCCGGTCGGTTTCCAGCTGTTCGGGGCCCACCCCGCCGTCGAGCAGCGCCACCGCACTGAGGTATTTGAGGTTGTAGTCGGCCTGCTCTTTGGTGCGCGGGTCGTCCTTGCCGCCGTAGGCTCCCCCGCCGGCGAAGTCGTATGCGCCCTGGAAGACCTCGAGCGTCACCCGCGCGACGTCCGCACCGCGCAGGTCGTTTTCGGTGCGCAGGGCCAAGATCGCGTCGATGACCACCTGCCCGTGGATCAGGGAGCAGTACTGCTTGAGGTAGGTCTGTTCCACGCAGGTGAGCCGCCGGTCGCCGGTCGCGAGGTCGATGGGCTGGCCGAACAGCTGCACCAGGCCGTGCGGGCCCTCGAACAGCGGCTTCGGCCCGGTGACGCCACGGGCGGCCAACATGGTCGCGTAGACGGCGCGCATGCCGGTGATGGCCGGTGAGATGCCCTTCCAATTCGAGACCGGTTCGGCGTGCACCGTCGCCAACGACACGTTGTCGGTCGCGGCGGCCGCGATGGCGTTGGCGGTTTGCTCGACGCTCAGCCCCAGCAGCTTGGCCGTGCCGGCCGCGACCGAGATCGACAGCTGCAACGCGTGATTGAGGCCGCGCGCCATCACCGGCACCTGGGAACTGAACCGGCATTGCACCTCGTAGGCGACCGCCAGCGCCAACAGGAAATCGGCTCCGCTGGCGCCGGTGTGCTCGGCGACGGCCAGCACGGCACCGAAGTTGTCGGCGGGATGGCACAGGCCTCCGGCCGTCAGATAAGTGTCGAGCAGGTCGGGATAGCGCACCAGCACCGCGTTGAAAAATGCGGCCTGGTCCACCGATGCGCGTCCGCCGCCCACCAAGGTGGCGGTGGGGACGCCGCTGAACTGGCCGGTGTGGTCGCGGATCGTCCCGACGAGTTCGCCGTCCAGGGAGCCGACCGCGCAGGCGATGCTGTCGAGGACGTTGCGCTTCATCAGCGCGCGCGGCCCTCCCGTCAGGTCGGTCGGCCGCGCGCCGACGACGAATTCGGCCAACTCGTCCACGACGTGGTTGTGTGCCATGACTTTTCGCCTCCCGAGCCGCGTTATCTTCACCCAAGCGCAGCGCCGGCCCGCCGTCCAGGACCGCTCTCCTACCAGTGTTCGGTGCGAGTTCTCACCGCAGGTGGGGGTCGTCGGACGGTGCCCACCACGGCACGGCTGGAGGGGCCGGCCAGTCGCGGGCACGCGCGACCGCCAGCAGCGCGTCCACGGCGCCGCGCACCCCGGTGCGGTCGTCGTCCCGGCGGTGCAGCAGCGACCACGTCCAGAGCGGCACCGGTTCGGCGACGGGACGCTGACCCAGGCTGGGCGGGAGGGCCACGGTGTGGCGCTTCGGTGACGCGAGCACGGCCGCGCCGATCCTGCGCACGTGGGCGTAGAACGCGTCCCCGGTGATGCCGCCGTCGTCGATGGACACGACGCGGGCGCCGGTGGCGGCGGCGAACTCCTTGGCGTACCGATTCCACGATGACCATGCCGACTCGTCCGCGTCTACGAGCACGCTGATCCGTTGCGCCACAATGGGTTCCGTCGAGCTGAGGCCCGGGCCGACGGCGTGCAGCGGCTCGGTCCGCAGCAGGTGTGCCGTCAGACCCCGCTCCTCGGCCTGGCTCGCGGTGACCCACGCCAGCGCGATGTCGAGGGTGCCCTCGGCCACCCGGTCGGCCTGGGCGTGCGACGGCAGCACCCAGTCGTCGAGCCGCAGGTCCGCCGCGCTCCCCAGCAGGGTGGTGATGTCGTCGGGAAGCCAGCTGACGTAGCCCAGGCGCACCGGCGCGCTGCACGCGCCCGCCCGCTGCAGCCGGGCCCTGGCGTCGTCGGCCAGCGACAGGATCCGGCGCGCGTCCGGAAGGAGGGTGCGTCCGGCCTCGGTCAGCCGGACGCTGCGCCGGTCCCGCACGAACAGGTCGGCGCCCAGCTCGCGCTCCAGCGCGATGATCTGTTGCGACAGGGCCGGTCCGGAGATGTGCACGCGTTGCGCGGCCCGGCCGAAGTGCAGCTCCTCGGCGACGGCCACGAAGTAGCGCAACTGCCGCAGTTCCATAGGCGGAGCCTAGACCGCGCGGCCGACCCCATCCGGTCGAGGCGGGGCCAGGCTGATCGCCGCCGTTTCGTCGGTCAACTGCTTGCCGATGGCCCGGATCTGCCGCGCCGACAACGGACACAGCGGGTGCACGGCCACCATGAGGGCGACGTGTCGTTCGTCGAAAACCGGTGCGGCGATGGTCACCACGGGTTGCTTGCGGCGACCCGGGTTGTCGTCGGAGAGGAACCCTATGGTGGTGAACTCGTCGAGCAACTGATCCACGATGTGCCGCACCGGCGTGGGCATCTCAGCGCTGTCCAACGTGCCGACCACCTGCACCGCCTGGGCGAGCGCGGGCGTGGTCCAGTCGACGTCGAATCCCCGCTCGCGGGTGTGCTGCAGCACCCGTTCCAGGCGCCGGGTGCGATCGGGGTTGTTGCCGACGCCACGGCGGATCCACGCGCGTTGTTCCTCCTCGTCGTCCCAGGCGGCGAGCGCCACCCCGAAGGGCGGGGCGTAGGGGATGCGGTCGCCGGGGATTCCGGACGGTGGGGCGGCGGGCTGGCCCTCGAATGCGGTGACCACCAACGAATCCCCGAATCGCTCGACCACGGAGCAGCCGTAGCCGATCTGCCGCGACAATCGCAGGGCCGCGGAACGGGCCGCATGCGCGAGCGGCCGGGCGGTGTCGGTGCGCGCCGCCACGACGGCCAGCGCGGGGCCCAGCGTGAACGTCTTGGCGACCGGATCGCGGCTGGCCCACCCCCGGTCGCACAGCGTCTTGAGGATGGCGTGTGCCGTCGCCTGCGTGAGATCGAGCTCGCGCACGATGTCGGAGAACCGCAGCCGCGCGTTTGAAGACCGGGCCAGGAGCTCGACGACGTCGAGCACCCGGGCGGTCGGCGCAGACGTCGCTCCCCGAATGGCTTGACTCCCCTGCCGCACGCTTTAGAGTGAGACGAACATTCGAGAGTCTATATCGACTATTCGAGAAAGTAACTGTGTTGCGCGCTGCGGTGAAGACCTGCCATGACCGAACGTGATGACCGCCAGGACATCTCCGACTTGCTGGTGCGCTACGCCACCGGGATCGACCGGCGCGACTGGCCGCTGTTTCGCACGGTGTTCACCGCGGACTGCCAGCTCGACTACGGCGTGATCGGGTCGTGGACCGGCGTCGACGCCGCCACGGACTTCATGGCACAGGTGCACGCTTTGGCGGGACACACGCTGCACCGCCTGACCAACCAGGCGATCACGGTCGACGGCGACACGGCCACGGCGCGCACCTATCTCGACGGCCTGATCATGGCCGCCGACAACGACTCCGGCGTCAACGCGATCGGCTTCTACGACGACGAGATCGTGCGCACCCCCGACGGGTGGCGCATCGCCCGCCGGCGCTACACCCAGGTGCGCCTGACGACGGTCGGGGCCGGCGGATGACGTTCGCAGCCAAGTACGGACCCTGGGCGGTGGTGGCCGGGGCCTCAGACGGGGTGGGCGCGGCGTTCGCCCGCGGCCTCGCCGAGCGCGGCGTCAACGTGGTGCTCATCGCCCGCCGGCAAGCCGTCCTCGAGGACGTCGCGGCCAGGATCCGCGACGACACGTCGGCGTCCACGCGGACCCTCGCCATCGATCTCGCCGAGCCGGGTGCGGCGGCGGCGATCGCCGCGGCGACAGCCGACCTCGAGATCGGCTTCCTCGCGTACTGCGCGGGGGCCGACCCGAACTTCGAGCCGTTTCTCGCCAACCCGATCGAAACCGCCGAGGCGCTGGTGCGACGCAACTGCATGGTGCCGATGCAGCTGTGCCACCACTTCGCCGCCGGCATGGTCGAGCGGGGGCGCGGCGGGATCGTGCTGTTCGGGTCGGGCGCCGGCCTGGCCGGGGGGGCCAACATGGTGGCCTACGGCGCGTCGAAGGCGTTCGACATGGTCTTCGCCGAGGCGCTGTGGGCCGAGTTGCACGACAAGGGGGTCGACGTCCTGGGGCTCATCCTGGGGAAGACCGATACGCCCGCCCTGCGGCAACTCGAACACAGCCGCGGGCAGATCGGTTCGCTCGACGAGGTACCGCCGGGCGCGGCCGCCGTGGCGGACGTCATCGCCGAGGCCTTCGAGAACCTGGGCAACGGACCGACCCTGATGGTCGGCGACATGATGCGCGCCGCCGAACAAATGTTGGCCTCGCTAACCCGCAACCAAGCCGTCGCACTGTTCGCCCAGGCCGCGGCCGCCGCCATGGGGCCTGGGAAATAGCGGGAACCTCGCCCGCCCGCGGCTCGTCGTACTGCGTAGGAACCTGATTCCGGGCCCAAAGGTTTGCCAAACTTCGGAATCTGGGTGCCCTAACTTTTCGCTGGCGCCGCCCTGGCCAGCAAAGATGATCGCCAGCGCCGAGCCATCTTCGGCTGTCGACCACGTTGCTGGCGACGGGCAGCGCGGGTAACTTGGGTAGGCGGTTCGGCATGGCAAACCTAACCTCACTACGTCGGTACAGTCGCCACCCCTCCGTATCGAAGGATGACGATGCTCGCCACAGACAGGCCCGCCGCGGTCACCACGGCAGAACGCTCCCGGCGTCGCACCCTGACCCGGTCCGGACTGATCACCGCGGCGTTCGTCGCACCGGCGCTGGTGATCCGCGTCGCCGAGTTGCACCCCGACCCGGTCATCGCCCTCATCACCTTCGGCGCCGCGGTGGTGTCAGCCAGCTTCCTGCTGGCCTGGGCCGCCGAAGCCGCGCAGATCGATGTCTCCGGCGGAATGGCGACCGCGGTGCTGGCGCTGATCGCGGTGCTGCCCGAGTACGCCGTCGACCTGTATTACGCGTACGTGTCCGGCCACAACGCGGATTACACGCAATACGCCGCCGCCAACATGACCGGGTCCAACCGGCTGCTGATGGGTCTCGGTTGGCCCGTCGTCGTACTGGTCAGCATCGTGGTGGCGCGCAAGGCCGGCAACGCGAAGGCCACCGGCTTGGCGCTGCAACCGACCAATCGCGTCGAACTCGGATTCCTGCTGATCGCCGGCGTCATCGCGTTCGCGATACCGGCGAGCGGCCAGATCCACTTCGGTCTGGGCTTGGTGCTGTTGGCGTGGTTCGGGTTCTACCTCTACAAAGTGAGCCACGGCGACGTGGAGGAGCCCGACCTGATCGGGACCGCCGCCGCCCTGGGGGAGCTGCCCGACCGCGGGCGGCGGATCGTCGTGGTCGGGCTCTTCCTGGCCTCCGGCGCGGTGATCCTGTTGTGCGCCAAGCCGTTCGCCGACAACCTCGTCGCCGCGGGTACCGAACTCGGCATCGACCGCTTCCTGCTGGTTCAATGGCTCGCCCCGCTCGCTTCCGAGGCCCCGGAGTTCATCGTCGCGACCATCTTCGCCGCCCGGGGCAAGGGCACCGCGGCCATCGCCACCCTGATCTCCTCCAAGGTCAACCAGTGGACGCTGCTGATCGGGTCGCTGCCGGTCGCCCACCTGCTGGGCGGCGGCGGATTCTCGCTACAGCTCGACCAGCGTCAGGTGGAGGAAGTGTTGCTCACGGCCACCCAAACCATGATGGGGGTGGCGCTGCTGTTGGCGCTGCGGTTCCACCGCGCCGCGGCGTGCACGCTGCTGGGCCTGTTCGTCGTGCAGTTCCCCATCGCCTCGACCCATGGCCGGCTGCTGCTCTGCGGCGCCTACACCGCGGTGGCCATCGTCGCGCTGATCCGAAACCGGCGGCATCTGGCGGCCACCGTGCGGGCGCCGTTCTTCGGCACGGCAATCCGCCACAGCGGCCATCCCCACCATCAGGTGCCGGACCCCTAACTGCCCGCGGCCACCCGCCGTATACCGTCCAGATATGAATCAAGTGTCGGTGATCACGGGCGGCGCGGGCGGCATGGGCCTGGCCACGGCCAAAGTCGTCGGACGAGACCACACCGTCGTCCTGTGCGACGTCAGGCGGGACCGGCTCGCCGCGGCGGCCGCCGCCCTCGACGAACTCGGAATGACGCACACGGCCGTCGATTGCGACGTGACCGACCGGCGGGCGGTCGCCGACCTGCTCGACACCGCAACCAATCTCGGGACGCTCGCCTCGGTCATCCACACGGCGGGCGTGAGCCCCAGCATGGGCACGGCCGACTATGTGATGCGGACCAACGCGCTCGGCACGCTCAACGTCAACGAGGCGTTCTACGCGGTGGCCGGCGAGGGCTCGGCGATCGTCAACGTGGCATCGATGGCCGCTCACCTGCTGCCCGCGGAAATGGTTCCGGTGGACCGCTTTTCGCTTGCGCTGAGCGACGTCGACGGGTTCATGGCCGCGATGACGACGGCCTGCGACATCGCGCCCGAGGAGGCGCGGCCCGGCCTCGCCTACGCCGTCAGCAAGAGCTTCGTCAAGTGGTATAGCCAGTCCCAGGCGGAGCGGTTCAACGCCCGCGGGTTGCGCATCGTCTCGGTGTCGCCGGGCTCCATCGACACCGAGATGGGCCGGCTCGAGGAACAGGCCGGCGCCGGAGCGATGGTCACCAACGCCGCCGTCCCGCGGTGGGGCCGGCCCGAGGAGATGGCCGACCTGCTGGCGTTCTGCGCCAGCGACAAGGCGGGTTACCTCACCGGCACCGACATCCTCAACGACGGTGGCGTGATCGCCTCGATGGCCGAGCGGGCCAGGGTGGCCGCCGCGGGCTGATCGCGACGGCGTGACTCGCGGGCAGTCGAAAGCCCATCGCGGCCCCGGCACAGCTACCTATGCTGAGCGGATGCCGCAACGGGTGCTGCGTGAACGCCTGATCGATCTCGAGGTCCCGGACCAGGACGAGGCGCGCGGCCGCGCGCTGCGCAAGATGGTGCCGCGCCGCACGCTCGCGCAGCTGACACCATCGCAGAAGTCCGCCACCGAAATCCTGGTGGCCCAAAACGCCGGGAGGCTGCGCGAACTCGTCCCGCTGCGGTTCGCCCGGATGCTCGCCGACCCGTTCTCGTTCTACCGCGGCTCGGCCGCCGTGATGGCCGCCGACCTGGGCGCCAGCCCGTCGAGCGGGATCGAAGTGATGTGTTGCGGAGACGCCCACGTGTCCAACTTCGGCATGTACGCGGCGCCGCACCGCTCAATAGTGTTCGACCTCAACGACTTCGATGAGGCCGCAGTCGCCCCGGCGGAATGGGACGTCAAGCGCCTGATTACCAGCGCGATCATCGGCGGGCGCCACGCGGGGTATCCCGCCAAGGCCATCCGCCGCTGCGTCGGGCAGGCGTTACTCGGCTACCAAACCAGCCTGCAGGCGATGCTCGCGATGGACGTGCTGGACCGCTACTACCTGCGCGTGGAACCGGAGCGGCACGCCGGCACCGTGTCCAAGGGCCTGCTCGGCGTGATCCAGAAGACGACGTCCCGGGCGCGCAGCCGGACGTCGGCGCGCGTCTTCAAGCAGCTCACCGAGATCGGCGCCGACGGGACGACGCGGCTGCGCGAGGCGCCACCGGTTCTGCAGCACGTCGACGAGGACGCCGAAGCCGTGCTGATGGAGTCGATTCAGGAATACCTGTCCACCGTTCCCGCCGACATCGCGCTGCTGCTGTCGCACTTCCGCGTCACCGACGTGGCGTTGCGGGTGGTCGGCGTCGGCAGCGTGGGAACCCG
>NZ_LZKD01000131.1:0-26442 GCF_001668695.1 Mycobacterium sp. E2497 | reverse complement strand
ACTGTTGGTGTGCGACGCTGTCAACCCCGCCCCCTACTTGGAACGCCTGCTGGCCGGCCTGCTCGCTGACTTGGGCGCGCGGACAGCCGGATGCCGAAGGTCGGCCAGCGGGGCTGCGCGTCCGGGCGATCGAACAACTCCACCGGGAAATCGGATAGTAGGCCGCCGTCGACCCAGGTGGCGCCGCCCACCCGGACGGGCTCGAACACATACGGAATCGCCGACGAGGCGTGCACGGCGCGGGCCACCGGAAAGTCGTCGGGGTCGATGCCGTAGGAGCCGAGGTCCCACGGGATGCGCACCATCCGGCGCCGGGACAGGTCGCTGGCCGTGACGACCAGCGACCAGGCGAACTGGTCCGGCTCCTCGCCCGTGCGCAGGTCGCCGAACGTCCGCACGCCCAAGTCAGCGAGCAGGCCGGCCAGCAGGCGTTCCAAGTAGGCGCCGCGGTAGACACCGTCGGACACCAACAGTGACAATGCCCCACCGATCAGAGGCACCTCGCCGATCACGCTGCGATCCAGGAACTTCCGGTAGTCGATGGTCCGCATGATCTCTGCGAGCCGGCTCAGCGGCTCGCCCGCAGCCTGTAGCGCGGCCACCAGCGACGCGACGACCGAGCCCGCGCTGCTACCCGCAACCCGCGGAAACCGGTAGCCGGCCTCGCAGAGCGCATCGACCGCGCCGACCAGCCCGATACCCCGGACGCCGCCGCCTTCACACACCAGATCGGCGTGAGATCCGCTCACGGCCGCCTCCATCGCCTCACCCCCTCAACAGATTCGCCGGCCGTCCACACCGAAGAAGTGCAGGTGCCCTGGCTCCGGGTGCAGGCGCACCCGGCTGCCCTTCTCCGGAGGCCGACGCCCGTCGGCACGCGCGACGACGGGCTGATCGATGACCTTGCCGGAGCCCGTGATTCGACCGTAGAGGTAGGCGTCCGCCCCGAGCTCCTCGACCACATCGACCTCCATCTCGACACCCTGGCCGCCAAGTTCGAAATGCTCGGGGCGGACGCCGACGACCACCTCGCTCGCGGTGGCGACGAGCTGCCCGGGTAGCGGGATGGGCCAATCCCCCAGCGACACTGCGGAATCGACGATCGGCAGGGTGAACAGGTTCATCGCCGGCGACCCGATGAAACCCGCGACGAAGACGTTGACCGGGTTGCGGTACAGCTCGCGGGGCGCGGCGAACTGCTGCAGCACACCGTCGCGCAGGACCGCGACCCGGTCGCCCATGGTCATCGCCTCGACCTGATCGTGGGTGACGTAGACGGTGGTGGTGCCGAGCCGCCGTTGCAGTGCGGCGATCTGGTTGCGAGTTTGCACGCGCAGTTTGGCATCGAGGTTGGACAGCGGTTCGTCCATCAGGAAGACCTGCGGGCGGCGCACGATCGCGCGTCCCATCGCCACCCGCTGGCGTTGCCCGCCGGAGAGGTCCTTGGGCTTGCGGTCCAGATATGGCTGCAGGTCAAGCAGTTTCGCCGCGTCCAGAACTCGCTCCCGGATCTCGGCCTTCGGTGTCTTGGCGATCTTCAGGGCGAAGCCCATGTTCTGCGCGACCGTCATGTGTGGGTAGAGCGCATAGTTCTGGAACACCATCGCGACGTCGCGGTCCTTGGGGTCGACGGTGGTGACGTCGCGGTCCCCGATCCGGATGCGCCCCGAATCCAGCGTCTCGAGCCCCGCGACCATTCGCAGCGAGGTGGTCTTGCCGCACCCCGAGGGACCGACCAGAACGACGAACTCGCCGTCGCCGACCTCCAGATCGAGGCTGTCCAGGGCCGGGCGATCAGCTCCGGCGTAGCGGCGGGTCGCCTGCTCAAAAGTTACCGAGGCCATGGGCTTAACCGTTGAGTCCCGTGACGGCGATACCCCGCACGAACGAGCGCTGCGCGACCGCATAGATGATGACCAACGGCAGCATGATCACCATCGAGGTCGCCATGATGATCGGCCAGCGCGCGACATACTCGCCCCGCAGCCGCACCAGGCCGAGCGTCAGGGTGGCCAGGCTGTTGCGCTGGAGCATCAGCAGCGGCCACAGGAAGTCGTTCCAGACGTTGACCCAGGTGAGCACCGCCAGCACCATCACGGCGGGTCGGGCGTGGGGCAGCAGGATTCGCCAGTAGATCTGCCACGGCGAACAGCCGTCGAGGATCGCCGCCTCCTCCAGGTCGGTCGGAAGCGTCCGAAAGAACTGGCGCATCAGGTAAGTGCCGAATGCGCTGCCGAACAAGCCCGGCACGATCATCGACCAGGGGGTGTCGACCCACCCGACGGTCCGCATCAGGATGAACTGCGGGATCACGGTCACGGTCAGCGGCACCATCAGGGTGCCCAGGTACAGCACGAACAGCGTGTCGCGGCCGCGAAATTGCAGCCGGGCGAACGCGTATCCGGCCAGAGAGCAGAAGAAGACCTGCCCGGCGGTCACGCAGCCGGCGTACAGCACGGTGTTGAAAAACATTCGCGCGAACGGCATCAACGAGAACACCTCGGCGTAGTTGGACCACCGCGGGTGCGCCGGAAACAGCCTCGGCTCGGTGATCTCGCCTTCCCTCTTCAACGAGCCGGACACCGCCCAGGCGATCGGGAACAACCAGCACCACGCGATCCCGACGAGCGCGGTGTAGACGAGCACACCACGAACGACATGGCGGGTGAACAACCGCTCAGCTGAGGCCACGAGACGTCTCCCAGGACCGTTGCCGGGTGATCCGCAGCTGCACCACGGTCAACACCAGCAAGATGGCGAACATCACCCATGCCAGCGCGGACGCGTACCCGAATTCAAGGAAGGAGAACGCGTGCTGAAACAGCATGATGCCCAGGACATAGGTGGCGGTTTCGGGGCCGCCGTTGGCACCGTTGAGGACGTAGACCATGTCAAACGCCTGGAACGCGTGGATGATCGAGATGACGCCCACAAATGATATCGACCCGCGGATCAGCGGGACCGTGATGGACACGAACTGCCGGATCTCGCCCGCCCCGTCGATTCGGGCCGCCTCGTAGACGGTCTCGGGAACGCCCTGCATCGCCGCGAGCAGGATGACGGTGGCGAACGGCACGCTGCGCCACACACTGACGATGCACAGCGAGGCCATCGCCCACCGGGGATCGACGAGCCACGGGACCGGGCCGATGCCGACCCAGCCCAGCATGATGTTGAGCAACCCGTTATCGGTGTTGAACACGAACTGCCACACCACCGCCATGACCACCGACGAGATCGCCAGGGGCAGAAAGACGATGGTGCGGAATATGCCGATTCCCCTGACTTTTCGGTTCAGCACGCCGGCCACGACGAGGCTGACGACGATGGTCGGCACGACCGTTCCGAGGGTGAAGATGACGGTGTTGCGGATGGCGATCGCAAAGAGCGGATCCGAGGTGAACAGGTCGTGGAAGTTCTTGAGCCCCACGAACTTCGGCGGCCTGAAGACGTCCCACCGCTGGAAGCTCATGTACAGCGAGAACCCGAGCGGAAACAGCATGAACACCGCGACGGCGGCGAGGTTCGGCGCCACGAAGAGGCGGCCGGCCCGGGCGCGCCGTCGCCAAGGGCCCGCGCCGTTGACGGGCTTGCTGGTGATGCGGCTGGGGGCCTGGCTGGTGTCGAGGGAGGTCATGGGGTGCGCAGCACCTCGTCGATGGCGGGCGACAGGCCGGTCAGGGATGTCGCGGGCCGCGAGCCACGCAGCACCGGCCCGAAGCTGCGGTCCATCAAGGCGACGATCTTCTCCCATGCCGGGGTGACCGGAAGCCCTTCGGAGTACGCCGGCCCTTGCGTGAGCACGGCGAGGTTGCCAACGTTCCGGTGGGCCTTGGCGAAACCGGGCGAATTGAGCGCGGATTGCAGCACCGGCACGAAAAGGCTGGATTCACCGATCAGCGCCTGCCCGACCGGACCGGTCGCGAATTTCACGAACTCCCATGCCTGCTCCTTGCGCCGGCTGGACGCGGAGATGGCCAGCCCGGTGGAACCGATGTCGGAGTGGGCGGGCTGGCCCTGCCGGCGCGGACCCACCGGCAACGGTGTGACGTCGAAATCCAGGCCGTCGGCCCGGATGAAGGTCTGGTAGCGCCAGTGGCCGCCCATCGCCATCGCCGCCCGGCCGGCCGCGAACAGGTCGGGCGTGGACATCGATTGCACCTCGGAGGCATTGGGCGCGACCCTGTGCTTGTTGGCCAGGTCAGCGTAGAACTGCACCGCCTCGATGAACGCGTCGTCGCCGAAGTTGAAGTGGGTCGGGTTCTTCAGCGGGGTGGACCACGGCACGCCGTTGTTCATGGCGAACAGCCCGGCCGAATAGTACGAGAACCACATGTTCACGAAACCCCACTGGGTCACCCGACCGGAGCGGTCGCGCTTGGTGAGCGCGGTGGCGGTGTTCAAGAATTCGGCGAAGCTCCACGGCTGCTGCCACGTTCTGGGCGGCGGCGGCACCCCGGCCTCGGCGAACAATCGCTTGTTGTAGAACAGGTAGTTCCCGGACCATTGCTCCGGGAGCGCGTATTGGCCGCCGTTGAAGGCGAAGCTGTCGTACAGCGTCGCGACGCCGTCCGACTTCAGTTCGGCCGCGAAGGCCCGATCGCCCGACAGCATGGTGTTGAGGTCCAACAGCACGCCCCGGGCGGCCAGCTCGGCGTACGTGAGATCCCAGGCCATCAAGACATCCGGGCACTTGCCGCCGGCGCAGAACGTCGACAGCTGCTGCATCACGCCCGGGGCCGAAAGCACGGGGCGAACCTTGATGTCCGGGTGGCGGCGCTCGAACTCGTTCACGATGCGGAGCCTGGCATCACGTTCGTCGGGGTTGGCCGCGAAGAAGAACGTCAACGAGTCTTCTTCGGGAGCGCAGCCGGCGGCCCACGGCGCCAGCGATGCCGCGGTGAGCGCGCCGGCGCCGCGCAGCAGGCCGCGCCGCCCGAACGGCTTATCGAGCATGGTGCTCCCGTTCTCGCCCCGTTGCCGGCCGCCCGGCCGGCGGTGTCTGATCTCCTTGGTACCCGATGCGGCTGTGGTGTTGCCGGATCGGCCGGCTCGGCAAAGCCAGAACGGCCCGGCCGATGCGGTCGCGATCCCCGATGATGTCGATCGCGCGGATGCGGTCGTCGGGCCCGACATCGATCAGCAACAGCGCCTGCGCCCGCCCGTGTGGGGCGATCACGACGCCGGGCGCCCCGTCGATGAGCATGACAACACCGGCGCGCGCACGCTGAGCGAATCGGCGGGTCTCCTCCGCGACCCGTGTGGCGCCGCGCACCTCGGTCGGCACGTCGTCAGGAACCAGCGCGCGATCCACCGTGCGGACCACGTCCGGCGCCAGCAGCTGGAGCAGGGCGGCGATGTCACCGCCGCGGGACGCCGCGAGAAACGCTTCGACGATCTCGAGGTGCTTGGCCGCGTGCGCGGGCGGGCCATCCGGCTCCGCCTGCAGCCGCCCCCGCGCCCGGCTTGCCAGCTTCTTCGCGGCGTCCGGCGACCGGTTCAACGCGGTGGCGACCTCTTCGAAGGGCACCGCGAACAGGTCATGCAGCACGAACGCGACGCGCTGCGCCGGTGAGAGCCGGTCGAGGACCACGAGCAGCGCGTTGCTCACCGACTCGGTCAACAACGCGTCCTCGTCCGCGGGCGCAGATGTGGTTGCGGTCAGCCGGTCCAGCTCGTCGGTGGTGGCGAGCGGTTGTTCGGCCCGTCTCTTGCGCACCCGGAGCTGGTCGACGGCCTCGCGCGCGGTGATCGTGGTAAACCAGCCGGTGAGGTTGTCGACTGCGCCGAAATCGGCGCGGCTGGCCTTGAGCCACGCCGACTGAACCGCGTCGTCGGCGTCGGCCACCGAGCCCAGCAGCTGGAACGCGACGGACCTCAGGTGTCGCCGGTCGGCGTCGAAACGCTGCGCGAGATCGGCCAGATTTTCCGGGGCGCTCATGGGTCACCTTTTCCGCACAGGAGCCGTCAAGCGAATGACCGCGTCCGTCGAGCTCTCTGTTGCAAAGGAGACCAGCATCATGACCTTGTCGATTGTGCGCCACCAAGCGCGCGGCGACCATCCGGATCGCCATTGCAAAACCGGCTGCCCCGCGGGGGTTTGGCACAGATGAACACCGCATACGTGGTGATCACGCTGGTGACCGCCGCCATCACCGCCGGAATCGCCGTGGCCGATCTCATCCCCGCGGGATTCGTCCTGGCGAACTCGGCTGAAGTGGGCGTGCCGCGTTCGTGGTTGCCGGCGCTGGGTGCGGTCAAGTTGGCCGGCGCGATCGGGCTGGTCGTGGGTCTGATGGGGTTGCGCGCCTTGGGAATCGCGGCCGCCACCGGCCTGGTGCTGTTCTTCGTCGGCGCCGTTGTGGCGCACCTGCGGGCCCACGTGCTGTACAACATCGCGTTTCCCGGGGCATACCTGTGCATGTCGGTGGCCTCACTGGCGCTGCTGGTGTCGCGTTGACCGGGTCAGCCGGGAAAATACCGGATCCGGTCGATGGTGCCGCCCCGCCATCCCATGTCGGCGAACAGGATGCCACGCCCATGGCCGGAGTTGACCGAGATCGTCACCGTGGGGCCCGCGCCGATCGTCTTCGTCGGAGTGGCGCCGTCCAGTTGAACGGCGAGCTCGGCCAGATCGAGCGCCTCGTGGTCGCCGAGAGTTATTGTCGCGCTTGCCGAGAGGGCCCGCGCAGCTGCGTTGTGATCGCGCCGCGCGGCGGCGCGCAAGAACGCGTCCGCGAGTTTCTTGCGCCCCGCGCCCACCCGCCGGAACCCCGTGAGGAAGCCGGCCATGCCCCGCAGCCGCTGATTGCCCAGCAGGCCGCGTGACAGTTGCAGGGCCGGCGATACCGCGCGCGGACCGCTTGACAGGAATTGCAGCATCATCGCGGGCAGTTCCCAGTAGGCCTGCAGATTCTCAATCCGCCACTGCCCGTTGAGGTCTCGCAGGTCATAGCGCAAGAACGCGGGAATGTACATGGTAACCCGCGGGCCCATCGCCACTTCGAGCTCGAGATCACGCAGCACCACGGTCCCGAAAACGATATCGAGGTCGCGGTGAAAGGTGATCTCACGCGGGGCGATGAAGGTGTCATAGAAGCGGCCGATCTGTTCGTGCCCGATGTGCGGCCGCGACCCGACCGGGTCCTCTACCCGGGCCTCGTCGGTGAACAGGGCCCCCCACCCGGCGCGGTCGTGCGCCGCGGCCGCGCGCGGCGATCGCTCGACGGCGGCCAGCAGCGCCTCCCGCGCCGGTGTCGCTCCCATCACGGTCCCCCAACCAGCTCGACGCCCGCGGACCGCATCTCCTTCAGTGCCTCGGCGGCCGACTCCGGCGAGACGGCCGCCGTCAGGTCCACCAGCACCCGGGTGGACAGGCCTGCCCGCGCGGCATCCTCCGCGGTCCGACGGACGCACTGGTCGGTGGCGATGCCGACCACGTCGACGGCGTCGACCCCCCGCTGCCGCAGCCAGTCCAGTAGTGGGGTCTGGTTCTGTTCGACGCCCTCGAAGCCGCTGTAGCCCGGGGCATAGGCGCCCTTGCGGAACACCGCCTCGATCCGGCTGGTGTCCAGGTCGGGCCGAAGCTCCGCGCCTGAGCTTCCCGCGATGCAGTGCGGGGGCCACGACGACGAGTAATCCGGCCGGTCGGAGAAATGGTCGCCCGGCTGGATGTGGAAGTCCTGGGTTGCTACCACGTGCTGATAGCCCGGCTCGCCGGCCAGATAGGCGTTGATGGCGGGCGCGACGGCGGCGCCGCCGGCCACCGGAAGCGAACCACCCTCGCAGAAATCGTTTTGCACGTCGACGATGATCAACGCCCTCACGGGTCTCACCATATCGGTGGTGCGGCACGGCGCTTCAGCTGCGCGGATGGGCGGGGCGGTTTGTCCGCCAACCAGTCGGGTAATCCACCGGCCATGGTGATCCGGAGAATCGCGCGCCCGTTGCTGTCAGTGGCGTTCATCGGCCAAGGAGTCAATTCCCTGCTCAACCCCAAATCGGCCGCGGCGGCCGCCGCGCCCGCGTTGGATGGTTTGCAGGCGCTGCCGGATTCGGTGAGCGGCAACATCCCGAGCGACCCCGAGACGTTCGCGCAAATCACCGCGGCCGTCCAGATCGGCGGAGGCCTGCTGCTTGCCACCGGCAAGCTGCCCCGCGTCGCCTCGGCCGCGCTCGCGGTCACGGTGCTGCCCGCCAACCTCGGTGCGCACTCGTTCTGGAACGAGAGCGATCCGCAGGCCAAAGCCCAGAAGCGCCAGCAGTTCCTCACCGACCTCAGCCTGGTCGGCGGGTTGTTGATCGCGTCCGCCGATACGGCGGGCAAGCCGTCGCTCGGGTGGCGGGGGCGCCGGGCGGCCGAGCGGCTCTCGGAGCGAGTGTCGTCGGCGCTACCGGGGTCAGATGACTCCGCGTTCGATACCGACTTTGCGGAGTTGGGCGAGAAGATCGTGCACGGCCTGCAGGTCGGCGCCGAACGTG
This sequence comes from Mycobacterium sp. E2497, assembly GCF_001668695.1. Lineage (NCBI taxonomy): Bacteria > Bacillati > Actinomycetota > Actinomycetes > Mycobacteriales > Mycobacteriaceae > Mycobacterium > Mycobacterium sp. E2497. The sequence goes on along the minus strand of NZ_LZKD01000131.1, from coordinate 17,961 downwards.
GCCGCGAACTGGCCAGCACAGCCGCCGAACGGGGCGCGCCCTACGCCGAGGCCGCGCTCGAGCGCGGGCGCGAATTCGCCAGCACGGCCGCCGAGCGCGGCAAGCCGCTGGCCAAGAAGGCCCGCAAGCGCGGCGAAGAACTCGCCGAAGAGGCCGCCGAGCGTGCCGCGCCGCTGGTGAAGAAGGCGCAGAAGCGCGGGGAAGAGTTCGCCGATGACGCCGCCGACTGGGCCGCGCCGCTGGCCAAGAAGGCCCGCAAGCGCAGCGAGAAGCTGGCCAAGAAGGCGCGCAAGCGCGGGGAGGAACTGGCGAGCACGGCGCTGGATCGGGGCGAGGATCTCGCCGACACCGCCCGCGCGCGTGGCAGCTACCTGGCCGACACCGCCCGCGCTCGCGGTGGCTACCTGGCGGACACCGCCCGCGAGCGGCTCGGTGAGCAGGTCAAGACGGGTCGCCGCAAGCTTTCCTTGTGAGCGAATCGGCCGTCGGCTAGGGCGTCCGCCCCGTCAGGAACGCGTCGACGATCGCGTCGACGTCCCGGCCGGCGTCGACGGTCGTGCCGCACTCCTCCGCGGCGAGCGGTTCCAGCGCGTCGAATTGCGAGCGCAACAGCGTGGCTGGCATGAAGTGACCCGTCCGGGCGGCCAGTCGGCCGCTGATGAGCGCCGACGAACCGGCGAGGTGAAGGAATTCGACCTGCGGGCAGTGCCCGCGCAACTGGTCGCGGTACTTGCGCTTGAGCGCCGAACAACTCGCCACCCCGCCGCCGCGGTGCGCGGCCAACCACTCGCCGACCCGATCCAGCCAGGGAAAGCGGTCCTCGTCGTCGAGCGGCTCACCGGCCGCCATCTTGGCGATGTTGGCCCGCGTGTGCAGCGTGTCTGCGTCGACGAAGGGAACCCGCAAGCGTTGCGCGAGCGCGGTTCCCACGGTCGACTTGCCCGATCCCGAGACGCCCATCACCACGACGGGCGCCGGTCCGCTCACTCGGTTCCTGCGGGGAGGTTGCGGTTCCACTCCACCCAGCCGACCCCGCGGCGACCGTCGAGGGTGTTGACGGTGGCCCAGGCCCGCGGGAACTGGCTGACCCGCCCGTCGGCCGCGGTCAGGCGCACCGGCGCGTGCCCGCAAACATCGACGTCGGCGGTGATGTCGCCGGGCTCCAGGGTCAGCGTGGCGTTCAGCGGTAATCCGTTGGCGCCAAAGGACTCTCGTGAGTCGACCGTCTGCAGCTCGGTGACGTCGCCGTCGGCGCTCTGCGCGTAGCCGATGCTGAAGGACGGCGCGCCGGGAATGCGGATGTTCACGCCGTGCAGGTGGGTGCCGTCATCGAGGTGCAGCGCGCTCCAGATCCAGTCCATGCTCCACCAGTCGCGCACACCCCAGGAATGGTCGCGCTGCCCGGGAACCGACTCGACCCGGTAGCCGGTGTCGCCGACAGTGACGGTTCCCGAGACCCGGCACGGGATCTCATACCGCGTCGTCAAGCGGTACTTGTAGGGAACACCGTCGGTGGCCCACACCAGGTTCATCGTCATCTCGACGGGGGGACCGGCCTCCCCGCGCAACAACGCCGACGGATCGGGATAGGCCTGAGCCCGCGCCCGCAGGTCGATGCGGTAGGACTGCAGCGGCGCCGTCGCGGCGTGGCCGAGTTCGAAGGAGTCGGTGGATATTTCCCACGGGTCCGCCGGCAGCGGCACCCGCGCGTCCAGGGCGACGGTCGCCATATCGGGGCCGCACAGCAGCGCGTGCACCCACGCGGTCCGCTCGTTGGCGATCAGGCCGAGGCGGAACCAGCCGCCCAATCCCTGTGCCACATCGGCGAAGTCGGCGTACCAGCTTTCGCTCCACAGCGGCTCGGCGGTCGGCGCGTGCGCCGATTCGTCGTCCTCCGAAGGTCGCAAGGGTTCGGGCGTCTGCGCGACGGGCAGGGTCGCCAGCGCGTCCGTGTCGAGCACGTGATCACAGTGTCGTTGCAGCATCGTCATGAACATCCGGTCGCCGCGCTCGGTCCGCTCCACCAGCATCGAGGACACGATCGCCATCATCACGCCGAAAAAGCTCTGCCGGCGCACGCCTTCGGCGACGTCGGCGAGTGACAGGGGCGCCGTCGGCCCGAGCGCCCCGTGGTACGCCCGAAGTAGCGCGTCGTAGTGTTCACGGCGATCCGGGGTCGGCAACGCGCAGCCGAGGAAATACGACAGGTCGGTCAGGGCCGGCCCCCAGGACACCGTCTGCCAATCGACGACCGTCAACGGACGGTCCGCCCCGGCCGTCCCGAACAGCAGGTTGTCCAACCGGTAGTCACCGTGCATCAGGCCCTGGATGCGCTCCGGCGCCCCCTCTTGGGCCAGGTACCCGTCGAAGGACGCGACCAGGCGTTCGCACACCATGCGGTGTTCCGGCGCGATCTGGTCCCCGTAGCGGTCGATGAACCCGGCGTACAGCGGGGCGATCATCGCCTGGCTGAGCGGCGAATCACGGTTCAGCCACGGCGCTTCGGCCAGCACCGTGTCGCCGAGCAGCGGGCCGTGCAGCCGCCCCAGCTCGACGACGCACAGGTGCGCCTGTTCGGCTGTCGCGCCGGCGATTTCGTCGCCGACGATCGCGGGCCCGGCATCGCCCAGCAGGAGATCGAACGCACCCGTCGAGGTATCGACGGCCGCGTGGTAGCACGGCGCGATCGGCCCACCCAGGCGTGGCGCTATGTCGCCGTAGAACCGGACCTCCCGTTCATAGAGGCCCAGGGCCAGCCCCGTCTGCCGGCTCACCGGGTCGGTGGCCGCCACCTTAAGCACGACGGACGCGGGCCGGCCGGGGCCCGCCGCGCCGTCGGCGTAGGTGAGCCGGATGCGGTAGCACTCGCTCATCTGCCCGGTGCCGATGCGCTCCACGGCGAAGTCGGCGACGGGTCCGGCGCCGATCGCCGTGGTCAGCCATTCGGCGGTGAGATCTCCCGGGCGTTCGATGACTTGCGCGATGTCGGCATGCATGGGGTCAGCGTGCCAGGTCACCGCGCCAGGGAGAAGCCATCCCAGGCAATCCGCCGGTGCGGATGTGGATCGAACTCGACGCGGCTCTTGCGGTCGAAGACCATGACGGCACGGTCGGCGGTGGTGTAGGTGGGCCAGTCCTCGCCCGGCGCACCGGAGTGGCTGAAGGCCCGCCACCGCCGTTGCACCTGGTTGCTCACCCGCAACGCGGCGCGGCGATCGGCCGCGGCGGTCAGCAGGGCGCCGAATCGGGTGCGGTAGACGTCGAAGACGGCCAGCAACTCGGTGGCATGAGTGGCGCCCAGGCCCGACCAGCGCAACGTGCGCGGCGCGTAGTCGTACCGGTAGAGGTAGGTGGGCGCGTGTGCGCTGTGGGCCTCGGCGATCTGCCAGGCCGCCGAGCCGAACGCGAAGTCACCGCCGAGCTGGATGCATGCCGAGGGCGCGGGGTAATCCGGGTAGGCGGCGGTGATGCGTTCGCGCGCAGCGGGTTCCGTGTCGGCCAGCAGTTCCTCGATCATCGCTTGATTGGTCGGCAGCATTTTGAGGAAGCGGGTGAACAGGCGGCCCTCTTCGGCGTTGGTGCCCACAATGAGCGGCACCCGGTGCGCATGGCCACCACGCATCGCCTCGACGGGATCAAGGGGCACGACGTCGTCGCCGGCGACCGGGCCGATCGGGAACGCGCCGAGCCTGTCCCCCATGCCTTGGTCGATCAACCGGTGCTGGGCGTCCACCAGTTGCGCCGGGGACGCCTGCATCAGTGCCTCGGCGGCGTCCTGCGGCCGCGCGCCCAATATTGCGGCGAAGCGCGTCGCGAATTCCGCGGCGGTCTCTCGCGACCGAACCATCCCGGAGGCCGGGCTTTCCGCAATGGCCCGGGCGAACAGCCCTTCGGCGGCCGGCACCGCCAAGAGGGTAGCGGTGATGTGCGCGCCGGCGCTTTCCCCGAAGATCGTGACTTTGTCCGGGTCGCCGCCGAACGCGGAGATGTTGTCTTTCACCCAGCGCAACGCCATCACCAGGTCGCGCAGGAACAGGTTGCTGTCGATGGTGATGTCGGGCGTCGAAAGCGACGACAGGTCCAGGCAACCCAACGCACCCAGTCGGTAGTTCACCGACACGTACACACAGCCGCGGCGCGCCAACGCCGCGCCGTCGTACAGCGGCGTGGCGGAGCTACCCAGGATGTAGCCTCCGCCGTGGATGAAAACCATGACGGGCAGCGGCTCTTCGACCGGGATTTCGGGGGTGACGACGTTGAGGGTGAGGCAGTCCTCCCCCATCGGCTGGTAGCGGCCGACACCGAGCATGGTGTACCGCCGCTGCTGGGGTGCGCAGTTGGCGAAGCCATGGCAGTGCCGCACACCCGACCACGGTTGCGCCGGCCGGGGCGCCCGCAAGCGCAGGGGCCCGACCGGTGGGCGCGCGTAGGGGATGGATCGCCAACGGTGGACGCCGTCGCGGGTGAAGCCTTCCACAGTCCCGATCGTCGTGCGTGCGCGCACAGTGCGCTGGTGCATAACCCGACGTTAGCGGACACCACGGGCGTAACGCGCGCGCAGCGCCTTATTTTCGGCGCGTGGCGGTTAGCCTGACGGGATGCGGATCGCCGCGCTGCTGGCAGCGTCGTTACTGGTCGCCGGGTGTTCCCACACCGTCGGCGGTCAGGCGCAGCAAACTCGGACCTCCGCGGGCGCCGCCACCACTTCGTCGGGCGCCAAACCGCCGGCCCCGAACGGCGCGCCCACTCCCGGGGCGCCGATCTCCGACGTCATCGCGTGGATCGAAGCCGGCCATGCCGCGGACCCCGGTCGCTATCACAACGCGATTCGCGACGGTGCGACCACGCCACTCGGCGACGACATCGCCTTCACCGCGGCGGCCGGCAAAGCCTCCTGCGTGACCGATTCCAAACACACCGGCGGCGCGCTGCTCTGCCTGGTCAGCCTGACCAATCCACCGCCCGCGCCGCCGACGTCCTACGGCGGCTGGCAGGGCGGTTGGGTGAGCTTCGACGGCCAGAACCTGCAAGTCGGTGCGTCGCGCGCCGATCCCGGTCCGTTCCTCAACGGCAGCGGTTCGGAGCTGGCAAACGGTGATTCGCTGTCATTCGGTGACTATCGTTGCCGCGCCGATCAATCCGGGCTGTATTGCGTGAACTACGCCCACCAGTCGGCCGCCCGATTGAGCCCCGCGGGCATCGAGCCGTACGGTTGTCTACGACCAGGGCCCGCGCCAGACGGCGTCGGCGCGGCGTTCACCTGCTGAGTGTCCGGGCGATGCTCGCCGCCGCAAGGCGTTCTCACCAGGTGACCGGAAGCTCCTTCATCCCGTAGATGTCGGCTTCCTTGAACTTCAGCTCGTCGGCCGGTAGCGCCAGTTTCAGCCCGGGCAGGCGCCGCGCCAGCGTGGCGAAGGCGACCTGCATTTCCACCCGGGCAAGGTTTTGGCCGATGCATTGGTGCACGCCGTAGCCGAAACCCAAGTGCCCGCGAGTGTTTCGGTCGGCGTCGAAGACTTCGGGATGGTCGACGAAGTCGGCGTCCCAGTTGCCGGCGGGCAGATTCATCAACACCATGTCTCCGACGCGGATCGGCTGGCCGCCGAGGGTGAAGTCCTCGGTCGCCACTCGATCCACCTGGCTGTGCACAATGCTGAGATAGCGCATGAGCTCCTCGACGATGTTGACGACCACGCCATGGTCGTCGGTCGTGCCAAGCCGTGCGAACACGTCCGGATGCTCAAGCAGCGCAACCGTTCCCAGCGAGATCATGTTGGCGCTGGTCTCGTGGCCGGCCAGCATCATGACGACGCCGGTCATGGCGGCGGTCTCGCGGGTGAGCTGCCCGGTTGCGACGTAGCCGGTGACCAGGCGGCTGATCAGGTCATCGCCGGGATCGTCGGCCCTGCGATCGACCAGCTCCTGGATGTAGGCATACATCGCCCCGAAGGATTCGGCCCGTTGCTCGTCGGTCGTGGTCCACTCCAGCCCACGCGTGGAGTGGTGCTGGAAGAATTGCAGGTCTTCGGACGGCACGCCCAGCAGCAACGCGATCACCAGTGAGGGCACCGGCAAGCCGAAGTCGCGGACCAGGTCAGCGGGCGGCCCGTTGTCGATCAACGCATCGAGGTGCTGATCTACCAATTCCTGGATCTGCGGCCGCATCCTTTCGCAACGCCGGAAGGTGAAATCACGGGTCAGCATGCGCCGCAACCGATGATGCTCGGGGTCGTCGACCCGCGCGAACATCACCGGGGTGGTGTTGTCCGTGCTTGTCGGTTTCATGGATGCCGGGATGGTTTCCGCGGACAGGCGCGGATCCAGCAGCGCCGCCCTGATGTCGTGGTAGCGACTCACCACCCAGGCCGGCTGCCCGTGGTACATCGCCCGTCGCAGTCCGGGTTCCTGACGCCAGCGCACGAAGTCGGCCGGCGGATGAAGCGGGCATCCAGCATCCCGCCGGGCGGGTATGACGGGAAGATCCGTCTCGGAAATCATTGACATATCGGCGCTTCCGCTTTAAGTGTCAGTCATCTGTCAGTTCTACGGAGCGTAGAAGCCGGAGAGGTGGCAGTCAACCGTCAGTTACGCTGTGCGGATGACAACGGTGGAAGACCGGCCGTTGCGGGCGGACGCGGCGCGCAACGCCGAGCGCATCCTGCGCGCCGCGCGGGCCGTCTACGGCGAGTTGGGACCGGATGCGCCCATCGAAGCCGTCGCCCGTCGCGCCGGAGTCGGCGAACGAACGCTCTACCGCAGGTTCCCGGCCAAGGCCGACCTGGTCCGGGCGGCCCTGGACCAAAGCGTCGCCGAGTACCTCACGCCGGCGATCGAAGACGCGCGGCGCATGGCCGACCCACTGCGCGGCCTGCACCAATTGATCGAAGCGGCAATCGGACTCGGGGCCCGCGAACGACACCTGCTGACCGCCGCGCACCGGGCCGGGTCGCTGACCGCCGACATCTCGGACTCACTGAACCAAGCCCTCTACGAGCTGGCCTGCCGGGGCCAGCGGGCCGGACTGGTCCGCGCGGACCTGGTTGCCGATGACCTGCCTCGCCTGGTCGCGATGCTCTACAGCGTGCTGCCGACCATGGACGCGGAGAGCGACGGCTGGCGACGTTACGTCGCCCTTGTGATCGATGCGATCTCGGTGAAAGAACGCCGGCCGTTGCCCCCGGCGGCGGCGCTGAGTTATGTGGTCGCGCCGAATAGCTGGCCGGTGTAAGCGGTTTTGTTGATGGTCACCTCGGCGTCGACTTTGAACTCCAGCCCCGTGACATATCGCAACTCGCCCGGCTCACGTCCGCGTCGCGATGCCGCACATCAGGGTATCTATCAGTCCGTAGTAGCGTTCGGTGGTTTCTTCCGCAGAGGTCGTAACGCTGAGCATGCGGTAGAGCGTGGCGCCGATCAACGCGTCGGCGGCGGCTTCGACGTCGGCATCCCCGCGAATCTGGCCCATCGAGATTCCGACGCGTAACCGGTCTGACACTGCGTCGTGGAAACGGCTGGTGAGTTGGCGGTATAGGGCGTCGCGGTCGGTCAGGTCTTCGGCAGCGGCGGCAGCGAGAGAACGGATGAGTGCGACGTTCTCAGCGGCCGAACCGATTTCGGCGTACGCGCGCATCCAGGTTCTCAAGTCCTCGATCGTGTCTCCCGTATCCGGAAGCGTGAAGTCGGTTTGGTCGTAGGCCTGCATGACCGCCTCAGCGACCAGGGGGGCTTTCGACGGCCACCGTCGATACACCGTTTGGGTAGCCACGCCGGCGATCACGGCGACCTTGTCCATCGAGACTCCGCGGTAGCCGGCTTCGACGAGGAGCGACCGGGTGGCATCCAGGATTGCCTCATGCACGGCTGTGCTCCGCGGTCGTCCCCGCCGGGATTGGCTCACACACAGAACCTAGAGCAATGGCTCGAGGCCGCGCCTAGGCAACGGCGCCAGGATGTGCGACGATTAACGAGAGAAAATTTCTCGTAATTGACGCTAGCCATCGCCGACCCGGTCGAACAGGGTCGCGAACCGAGTCTGGCTTTGGGTTGTAAGGGCGACTACATGCGTGAGCTGTGCGTGATCACCGGAGGCGCGGGTGGCATCGGACTGGCAGCGGCGAAGATCGTCGGGCGGGACCGGCTGGTCGTCATCAGCGATGTCAGCGCGAGCGGTCTGCAGGCGGCGTCAGCCGAATTGCAAGGCCTCGGCATCGGCTGCGTGACGGTCCACTGCGACGTGACCGACCGCTCATCCGTCGCCGAGCTGATCGCCACCTCCACATCGTTGGGGTCGGTGACCTCGGTGATCCACACCGCGGGTGTGAGCCCGAGCATGGGCGACGCCGAACACATTCTGCGGATCAACGCGCTCGGCACGGCCCATGTCAACGAGGGGTTCCTCCCAGTGGCGCGTGAGGGCTTCGCGATCGTCAACGTCGCGTCCATGGCCGCGCACATGTTCCCCCGGTTGCTCATCCCCAAGCGTCACTTCAAGGACGCTCTGCACAACGAGGACCGCTTCATGACCAAGGCGACCTCGGCCTGCAACATCGTGCCGACCAGGGTCCGCCCCGGCTTGGCGTACTCCATCAGCAAGAACTTTGTGACGTGGTACAGCGCATCTCAGGCGGCCCGGTTCGGCAGCCGCGGCGCCCGTATCGTCTCGGTGTCCCCGGGCAGCATCAACACCGAGATGGGCAGGTTGGAGGAGCGAGCCGGATCGGGAGCGATGGTGAAACTGGCCGCGTTGAAGCGCTTTGGGAAGCCCGAGGAAGTCGCCGAAGTTTTGGCTTTCTGCGCTTCGACCAAGGCCGGCTACCTCACCGGTGCCGACATCGCCTGCGACGGTGGCGTTCTGGCGGCATTCACGCTCAAGAACATGATCCCGCTAGGTCGCAACACATAGCCCCGCGGTGACCGAAAGAGGACGACATCGCCATGACGGACAGCGACAACCGCAGCGCACACACGCGCCAAGCGCTCGGCTTACTAAGCAGCTCTATCGGCGTGGCGCACTTCCTCGTTCCGCGGATCTTCGATCCCATCAATCGCCTCGGCTTCCCCAATCACGCTCGCACGTTCACCTACGTCAACGGCGCGATCGAAACGGCGCTCGGAGTCGTCCTGCTGCGCACGCACACGCGTCGACCAACGGCCGTCTTGTCCACTTGCTACCTCACCTACCTGACGATCAACATCCTTCGCACCCAACTCCGCACGCGACGCGGCGACGGTCACCCAGTTGAGCGATCCGGTTAGGGCCGACGGTGTCGATCATCCGGACCGCCCACAAGGCAGCCGAAACGCTCCGACCAGCCGGTAGCGCCGTGCGGCTGAATGTAGCCGCCGCTATCCGGACCCGCCGACGCGGATACGACGGGTGGACCGGCGCGATCAACACCGACTACGACCCACAGAACCCTGCCACCGCCGCGGACCCGTTCGATGCGTACCGCGCCCTGCACCGAAGCGGCCGCGTGCATTACAACCCCAGGCGCGCCACCTTCATCATCAGCCGCCTTGACGACGTGCGGGCCGCCTTGCGCGACACCGACCAGGTCACCAGCACCCAAGGGGTCACGCGCCTGCGCATGTCCGCGCCATTGGCGGTCCTCACCGACGGTGAAGAACACACCCGGCTTCGCAAGCAAGTCCAGCCGGGATTCAGCACGGGGGCCATGAGGTCCTGGCAGGAGATGACCGAGAAGCTGGCCACCGACCTCATCACCGACGTGATGAAAGACCCCGGCTGCGATGTCGTACAGCGCTTGACCATACCCATGCCTATACGCTTGATCGCCCAAATCCTCGGAGTACCCGACACCGACGTCGCCGACTTCCGTCGTTGGTCCGAATGCGCCGTGGGAGTCATGGAGCTGAAGCCCAGGCTCTCCGGTGTCGTCGACGCGGCCAAGTCGATGTCGGCAATGCTGGCGTTACAGCGTTATTTCACAAGCCAATTCGCTGCGGGCGGACTCAAGGGGTCCAACACCGTGCTCGGACGCCTTCTCGAGCACAACACCGACGGCAGCCTCACCGACCGTCAGCTTCTGATCATCGCCATCCACCTGCTGATCGCCGGCAATGAGACCACGACCAACCTCCTGGGCGGAATGTTCGACACGCTAGCGCGCCATCCCGACCAATACGACCTGATCCGCTCCAGCCCCGACCTGATCCCCCTGGCCGTCGAAGAGCAGCTACGCATCACGACGCCCATCCAGAACCTCTACCGCTACACCCGGGCCGACTACCGAATCGGCAACGTCACCATCCCCACCGGATCACGCGTGCTGCTGTCCTTCGGCGCGGCCAACCGTGACCCCACCGCGTTCGACGACCCCGACGAGTACCGCGCCGACCGCGACCCGCGAACGCACGTCGCCTTCGGCTATGGCGCACACATGTGCCTGGGAGCACCGCTGGCCCGCATGGAAGCCCATGCAGTACTGCGCCAACTCGCCACCCGCGTCGCCCGAATCACTCCCGAGGGCGCGACGCAGTGGTCGACCCACAGCTCGCTGCGCGGACCCATCTGCTTGCCGATCCGGCTCACCCCAGCCTGACGTAGACCATTGCCGGTACGCCAAGGAGACCCGGCCTCCTAAGTGGTCACCTCAAGCACTTGTATTTCGCCTGTCGCCCCGTCGACCTCGATCAGCGCCCCGGGCGGCAACGACTTGGTGGCTCCCTGCACGTCCACCACACAAGGGAAGCCGAACTCGCGGGCCACCACGGCGGCGTGTGACATCGGGCCGCCGAGCTCGGTCACCACGGCCGCGGCGTAGCAGAATGCCGCGGTGTATCCGACGTCGGTGACCTCCGCGACGAGGATCTCGCCGGGCTGCAGGTCGTCGATGGTCTCGGGACGCACGATCCGCACCCGGCCGCGCACCTTGCCCCCGCACACACCGACCCCGCGCAGAGTCTCCCCGCTGGCGAGGGCCGCCGACGTGGTCTCGGTTGGTTGCCAGCTCCCGCTGAACACCGTCGGCGGGACCACGGCGACCAGCCTGCGCTGTTCAGCGCGGCGCCGGGCCACCAGCGCCCCGACGTCGGCCGGCAGCGCATCGAGCTCGTCGACGAGCAGGTAGAACACGTCATCGGCGGTATCGAGGGTTCCGGCCTCGACCAGTCGGCGCCCGTACTCACGCATCAGGTTGCGGAGCACCCAGTTGGCCCGCACCACTTTGTCGCGACGGACTTCGCGGTCGCGCAACTGTCGTGCCGCGAGCTGCGCGATCGGCTTGGCGTGCAACGGAATCCGGGGGCGCCGCGGCTGGGGCGTCGAAGGGGCGCTCATCGCTTTGGTCACCATCCGGACCAGCAACTCGGGATCGTCGGCGTAGCTGATCGACCGCATCTCGAGTTCGGCCGGGCCGCGATGCCCGATCAGCGTCAGCTCGGCCAGCACGGCGGCGTGGAACTCCGGCGCCTCGACCGCCAGCTTGCCCAGCCGATCCCCCGGTTCGGCCAGTAGCGCTGTCACTTTCGGATCGCGTTGCGCGGCAAGGACCAACCGCTGCATTGCCTCGACCGACCGCGCACTGACCAATTCCGGCCCCGCCGGCGCGGCGGTGTCTCGCCCACATAAACCGCGCAGCAGGACGTTGAACGCGGCGCACAGCATGAAGGACGCCGACGCCAGCACCCAGCCGTGCACCACATCGTCGCGCGCCAACGTGATCAGGCTGAGCAGCCGGCGATCGTCCAGCCCGGCGACGTCGTCACCCAGGCGCTCCAGGCGATCGACATCGGCGACGAACTCGTCGGTGTCCCTGGACGAGCCGGCGGACAGGCCGATGAGGTTGACACCGAACACACCGATGTTGCGAACGGTCCTCAGTTGCTTGCGGATGCGGCCGGTTTCGGAGCGCGGGCGCTGGTCACCGAAGATCGGCAACGACGCCATGCTGGGGCCGAAGAATCCGCTGTTGCTGACGATCGTCGCCGGCTTGGCGAACGGGACGGTTTCGGCCATGTAGTGCGCGGAGGTGATGGCCCCGTAGAGTCGGTGCGCGAACACGGCGACGGTCCGCATGGCGATCTCGCGCTGGATGATGCCGCCGGGCCGCAGCCGCTCGGCGATGGCCACGCCGCCGGCACGCAGCCCCCGCACGGTCACCGAGGCCGACGCCGGCGAGAACGGGCCGGGCAGCGCCTCCGACAGATTGGTGGCCAGAAAGGTCGGAAAGCGCGGGTCGATCGGGGTGTCGAATTCCCCGTTATCTCCCGTCGGGCCGGCCCATTCGGGTTTCACCCCGTCCTCGGAAGGCGCGTCGACCGAGGGAAGGTCACCGATGGTGGCCATCCGCCAGGGCAGCGACACCACCCGCTTACCCACGGTGACCCGGCCGCGCACCGCGAGCGCGAAGTCTTCGACACATTCACCGGAATTCCACGCGGGCCGGAATCCCCACTGCTCGCGCAACCGCGCGGTATCCATGAAAGCGGCGCCGCGCACCAGTTGCAGCTCGGCGGGTCCGAAGCCCAACCGCACGACCGGGCGCCCGAGCGCCGCGGCGAAACGCCGGAAGGTCAGCTCGCCGGAGGCGGCGAGATTGACGGCGCCGCTGCCGATTTCGGTGTCCACCAGTGCCCGGTCGAATAGCCGAAGGGCGTCGTCGAGGTGGACGACCTGCATGAGGCGGTCGGCCGACCCGTCGGGAAAGACGGGCAGCGCCAGCAACCGACGCACCCAGTTGTCGACGCGTCGGCCGAGAATCAACGCGGAGCGGATCGCGACCCATTCCAGGTCCGATTCCTCGAGCAGCTGCTCGGCCCGGGCCTTGTAGTGTCCGTCCGCGGTGACCGGCGTCCTCGCGTCGTGCTCGGTCTTCGGCGCATCTCCGCCGCCGTAAACCTGCGACGACGACGCGAAGACGATCCGTCTGGCGCCGGACTCAGCCATCGCCGCCAGCACGTTGGCCGTGCCCCCGATGTTCACCTGATCGCTGATCCGGGCCTCGTCGCCCGGGCTGTTCGCCCACGCGCAGTGCGCGACGACCTCGACGCCAGCGACCGCGCGGCTGACCGCACCAATATCCCGGATGTCGCCCGCGACGAATTCGGCCGCACTCGGCCAGCTTTCGGGTCGCCGCCGCGAGATCCCGATGACGTCGTGACCCTGGCTGAGCAAGCGGGACGTCAGGCCCCGGCCGAGCACGCCGCCGGCCCCGGTGACGGCGATTCTCACTGATTGTCGACTTTCATGACTATTCGTCGTCGTCCATCAGCGCCGCGTTGACCAGATCCTCGAGATCCATGTCCGCGATGTCCTTCTCCGAGGTCACCGCGGCGACCGGCTGCGCGTTGCCGTCTTCGTTCGCCAACGCCAGCAACAGCTCCAGCACCCCGGCCTGCCGCAGGCGCTTGACCGGAATCGAGCCCACCGCCCGCTGTATCTCGGCTTCCCCGGGCGCGGCCACCGGACTCTGCTGCTCGGAGGCGCCGACGAGTTCGCGGTGCATGTAACCGGCCAGCGCGGCGGAGTTCGGGTAGTCGAAGATCAGCGTGGGCGACAACGCCAGGCCGGTGGCGGATTTCAGCCGGTTACGCATCTCGACCGCGGTCAGCGAGTCGAAGCCCAACTCCTGGAACGCCCGGTCCGGATCGATGGACTCGGGGCTGGAGTTGCCCAGCACGGTGGCGATGTTGGACCGCACCAGGTCCAGTAGCACCGCGTGCTGCTCGTCCTCGGGCAGCCCCTCCAGCCGCTGCAGCAGGGCCGATTTCGACTTCGCCGCGGCCAGCGAATCGTCGACCTGGCGCCGGATCGGCGCGTTGATCAGATCGACGAACATCGGCGGCAACGTCCCGCCGTCGAACTTGACCCGCAGTGCCGCACGGTCGATGTGGGCGGGCAACAGGAACGGCTCGTCGACGATGAGCGCGGTGTCCAGCAGTTCCAGCGCTTCGTCCGAGGACATCGCGACGATCCCGTCGCGGCCGAACCGGGCGCGATCGGCGGCGCCGAGCGCGCCGGTCATGCCACTGGCCTGATCCCACAGACCCCAGGCCAGCGACATCGCCGGCAGCCCCAGCGTGCGCCGGTGCACCGCAAGCCCGTCCAGGAACGAGTTGGCCGCCGCGTAGTTGGCCTGACCCGAGGCGCCCGCCAAGCCCGCCATCGACGAAAACAAGACGAACGCCGACACATCCAGATCGCGGGTCAGCTCGTGCAGGTTCCACGCCGCATCGACCTTGGCCCGCAGCACCGCCGCCACTCGCTCCGGGGTGAGCGAGGAAATCACCGCGTCGTCGAGCACGCCGGCCGCGTGGATCACGCCCGACAGCGGCCGCTGCACCGGGATATCGGTGATCACCTTGGCCAGTGCCTCCCGGTCGGCGGCGTCACAGGCCACCACCTGCACCTCGGCTCCGGCGGCGATGAGCTCCGTGACCAGTTCCGCGGCGCCCGGCGCGTCCAGGCCGCGCCGGCTCACCAACACCAGGTTGCGCGCGTCGTGGCGCGTCACCACGTGGCGGGCCAACGCCGAACCCGCCATCCCCGTGGCACCGGTGATCAACACGGTGCCGGCCGCCCAGGCGTCGGGCATGGTCATCACGACCTTGCCGACGTGGCGGGCCTGGCTCAGATACCGCAACGCCGCCGGCGCACGCCGTACGTCAAACCTGGTCACCGGCAACGGCCGTAGCACGTCGTCGCCGAACAGGGCGACCAGCTCGTCGAGGATCTGCGCGATGCGGTCCGGTCCGGCCTCGAAGAGATCGAAGGCGCGGTAGCGCACACCGGGGTGTTCCCGGGCGACGGCCTCCGGCTCCCGCATGTCGGTCTTGCCCATTTCCAGGAACACACCGCCCGGGGCGACGAGCCGCAGGGACGCATCCACGAAGTCGCCGGACAGCGAATCCAACACCAGGTCCACGCCGCGCCCGCCGGTGACCGCCCGGAACTTCTCCTCGAAATCGAGGCTGCGGGAATCCGCGATGTGGTCGTCGTCGAATCCCATGCCGCGCAGCGTGTTCCACTTGCCTCGGCTGGCGGTCGCGAACACTTCCAACCCCAGGTGGCGGGCGAGTTGGACCGCGGCCATTCCCACCCCACCGGCGGCGGCGTGCACCAGCACCCGCTGGCCCCGCTTGGCGGCGGCCAAGTCCACCAGCGCGTAGAAGGCGGTGGCGAACACCACCGTCGCCGTGGCGGCCGCCGTGTGCGACCACCCGGTCGGCACCTTGGCGAGCAGGCGCTGGTCGGTCCTGGCGACAGTTCCGGTGCCGTCGGAGAACAGGCCCATCACGCGGTCACCGATCGCGAAACGTGTTGTCTCAGGACCGGTTTCAATGACCGTGCCGGAAGCCTCGATACCCATGACAGCGTCGGGATCCGGGTACAGCCCCAGCGCGATCATCACGTCGCGGAAGTTGGCGGCCAGGGCCGACTGCGCGACCCTGACCTGCCCGGTGCCCAGCGGGGCGTCGGCGTCCGGGATGCGTTCCAACCGCAGGTTCTCGAAGGTGCCCGAACTGCTCATCCCCAAGCGCCACGGCCCGTCGGCCGGGGGAACCAGCAGACCGCCGACGGCGCGACTGCCGTGCACCCGGGCGGTGTACACCGTCGAGTCGCGCAGCACCACCTGCGGCTCACCGGCCGACAAGGCCGTGGCGACGGACTCCTCGTCCAACGGGCCATCGGTGTCGACGAGCACGATCCGGCCGGGGTGTTCGGTCTGCGCCGAACGCACCAGGCCCCATACCGCCGCGCCCGCGAGGTCGGTGACGTCCTCTCCGGGCAACGCCATGGCGCCGCGGGTCGCCACCACCAGGGTGCCGGCCCCGTCCCGGGCCAGCCAGGACTGCAGCACCGGCAGCACCGCGCGGGTGGCCGCGTAGACATCGGCGACGACATCGTCGGCCACCGGCGCGGACTCGAACACCACCGCCGACGGTTGCGCCCCGGATTCGCCGGATTCCGTTGCACCCCACGCAGATACCGATACGGGCTGCACCGATGTCGACCGCTGGGCCGACCAGATGACCTCGAAGAGCCGCTCCGGGCCGGAACTCGAGACCGCGGCCAGCAGCTGCTGGTCGGTCACCGGCCGGGCGACCATCGAGCCCACGGAGAGCACGGGGAGACCTAGCCCGTCCGCGAGTTCGATCGAAACCGCGGAATCGCTGACCGGCACGATCCGCGCCCGCACCGCCGTTGCGCCCGCCGCGTGCAGCGACACCCGTTGCCACGAGAACGGCACCAGCATCGAACCCTCGGGGAGCTCGTCGCCGTCGGAGGTCAGGATCACCGCATGCAGTGCCGCGTCGAGCATCACGGGGTGGACGCCGAATCCCGCCGCCGAGACGCCGCTGTCCGCGGGCAGGGTCACTTCGGCGAAAACCTCGTCGCCGCGGCGCCACATCGAGGTCAGTCCGCGGAACGCCGGCCCGTAGCCATACCCGCGCTCGGCCAGGCGCTCATAGCCGTCGCCGACGTCCACCGGGGTGGCGCCCACCGGGGGCCACACCGAGAGGTCCGCGCCCGGCTGCACCGACCCGGCGCGGAGCACGCCCTCGGCGTGCAACGACCAACCCGAACCCGCGTCGGCGCGCGAAAAGACCGACACGGCACGGGCCCCCGCTTCGTCGGCACCGCCGACCACCACCTGCACCGCGACCGACCCCGAACCGGGCAACACCAGGGGCGCGGCCAGATTCAGCTCCTCGATGACGCCGCAGCCCACTTCGTCGCCGGCGCGCACCGCCAACTCGACGAATCCCGCACCGGGGAACAGCACGACGCCACCGACGGCGTGGTCGGCCAGCCAGCCCTGCGCGCCGGGCGACAACCGGCCCGTCAGCACCACCCCGCCGGACGCCGGCAGGTCCACCACCGCGCCGAGCAGCGGGTGCTCGCCGGGCGCGAGTCCGAGGCCCGCGGCGTCGACCGCGGCGGCGTCACCGGAGAGCCAGAACCGCCGGCGCTCGAAGGCATAGGTGGGCAGCTCCACGAAGTTGGCGGTACCGACGACGCCTCGCCAGTCCACGTCCATCCCGGCGACGAATCCCTGCGCGACCGCGCGGGTGAGGGTCACCGGTTCGGGGCGATCCTTGCGCAGCGCAGAAATGGTGAACACGGGAGCGTCGGGAAGCGTCTCCTCGATCGATGCCGTGAGCCCGCTGGCGGGGCCGACCTCGAGGAAGCGGTTCCCGCCGGCCGAGTGCACCAGGCGCACGCTGTCGGCGAACCGCACCGCCTCGCGAATGTGCCGTTTCCAGTAGGCGGGCGAGGCGTAGTCGTCGGCCGCCAGCTGCCCGGTCACGTTCGACACGATCGGAATCACCGGCTTGCCGATCGCGAGTCCGGCTGCGACCGTGCCGAATTCGTCGAGCATCGGCTCCATCAGCGGTGAGTGGAACGCGTGGGAGACGGCCAACTGGTGGACGCGGCGGCCGTCGGTGCGCAGCCGGCTCGCGATCGCGGCCACCTTGTCCTCGGCGCCGGAAATGACCACGGACGTGGGCCCGTTGACGGCGGCGATGCCGACGGCTTGTTCGTAGGCCAGCAGCGGCCGCAGCTCCTCCTCGGTGGCCTGCACGGCGATCATCGCCCCGCCCTCCGGCAGGGCTTGCATGAAGCGGCCACGGGCGGCCACCAGCACGGCCGCGTTCTGAAGCGACAGCACGCCGGCGACGTGGGCGGCCGACAGCTCTCCGATCGAGTGGCCCAGCACGATGTCGGCGTGGACACCCCACGATTCGAGCAACCGGAACAGGGCGACTTCCACCGCGAACAACGCCGGTTGGGCGAATTCGGTGGTGTTCAAGAGCTTTTCGTCGTGACCCCAGATGACCTCACGCAGGGGGCGCAGCAGGTGCCGGTCGAGCTCGGCCACGACGGTGTTGAACGCCTCGGCGAACACCGGGTACGCGGCGTGCAGGGCACGGCGACACCGGGCGGCAAGACCGTCTTCGTCTTCCCCGGCCAAGGCGCCCAGATACTGGGCATGG
>NZ_LZKD01000130.1:0-15179 GCF_001668695.1 Mycobacterium sp. E2497 | reverse complement strand
GCCGCCGCGACACCCGCGGTCGCCGTCCGTGAAGTCGTCATCGCTCGAGCTCCCTTCCAGGCCGCCTCCGGCGCCACCGTCGAGTTCGTTTCCGAATCGCACAGTACATTGCGGCGCGGCACCACCGTGGCGCCGAAGGCCCCTGGGGGAGGTGAAGGCGCTAATCCAGTTGGTCGCGCAGGCAGCGCAGGGTGCTGGCCAGGATGCGGGAGACCTGCATCTGCGAGACCCCGATGCGCTCGGCGATCTGGCTCTGCGTCATGGATTCGAAGAATCTCATGCGCAAGACCTCGCGTTCGCGCTCGGGGAGCGCGGCAACCAGGACGCGCAGCGCTTCCCGGTTGGTGATGTGTTCGATCTGCGGGTCGATGCCGCCGACCGCGTCCGCGACCAGTCGGGGCGTGCCCGAGCTGTCGGTGCCCACCGGCGCGTCCAGGGAATCCAGGCGGTAGGCGTCGCCCGCCACGAGGCACTCGACGATCTCCTCGCGGGGGACCTCCAGCGCTTGCGACAGCTCGCCCGCGGTGGGCGCGCGCCCCAGCTTCTGGGCCAGATCGCCGGTCGTCCTGCTGATCTGCACGTGCAGTTCACGCAGCCTCCGCGGTACCCGCATGCCCCAGCTGTAGTCGCGGAAGTACCGGCGAACCTCGCCCATCATGGTCGGGACCGCGAAGCCGATGAAGCTGGGCCCCTTGTCGGGATCGAACCTGTTGATGGCGTTCATCAGCCCCAGTCGCGCCACCTGGATGAGGTCGTCGAGCCCCTCGCCGCGGCGCGCGAAATGGCTGGCCACGTGGTCGGCCAAGGGCAGGCATCGGGTCACGATCCGTTCGCGCTGGCGACGATATTCGTGCGACTCGGCCGGCATCTGGCGCAGCAGGACGAACATCTCGACCACGTCGTCGTAGGAGTCGTCGGCTTTCTTGTCACGGCACGGAGCCGCTGCGGTGGAAGCGGGACGGTCGGGAGCAATCACATTGGTCATCGGCGCACGCGCCCGTTCTCGGCGCGGCTGATCCTGAAAGCTTTGGTACACAAACATTTCTGCATTACTGACTCACTCCTCTGAGTCGTGTGCAGCGAGACTGGCAGCTATGCGCACAGTCGCCTCACTGCACCTGTATCCGCAGGACTGGTCGTTCATCGAACGCGCGGGGTTACCGACGGGAGATGACTCGGGTGTTGATCGCCGGAGCCATGTCAAGCTCAGTAGCCGTGCGGCTGACTGGCCGCTTTGAGCTAAACGGCGACACGTCCATAACGGACTTCATTTGCGACTATACGCCCCATCGCATGGGCCCGCGATCGCTTACCGCATGGGCGGCCCGGGCTCGTTCGCAACCGATTCCACCGCGACGTCGGCCGCATGGGAGCGATTGCCGACGTATGTGCAGGCCAGAGGCCGGACTGGTGGTCCGGCGCACATCGCGGCGATGCCCGGGCGGATGGCCGGCCATGATGTTTGCGGTGGGCACACCCGGTGCCGCTTGCCCACGTTGGCGGGGTTCGCCCGGCAGCAAAGTGCTGACCGTGGTTCTCATTTGTGTCCCGGCTGGGTACTGTTCGCCTAATGTTCGTGACCGAGCCCGCGCGACCGGCACTCGATCTTTACCGAGAGCGCTTATCGCGCAACGTATTACGACGCCCATGGAGGTGAGCGGCGACGGGCGCCTGCTGGATGGGCGGGGCGTGGTGGTGGCGGGCGGCAGCCGTGGGATCGGCCGCGCGGTCGCCGAACTGCTCTGCGACCTGGGGGCCGGCGTGGTCGTCAACGGGCGCGACGGGCACGCGGTCGAGGAGACGGTCGCCGCGATCACGGCGGCGGGCGGACATGCCAGCGCGGTGGTCGGACCCGCCGACGAGGAGCGCATCGCCGCTACCCTCGTCGACGACTGCGTGCGCACCCATGGGCGGCTGGACGCCATGATCAACTGCGTCGGGATCGCCGAACCGCCCGGCTCCTCGATCCTGAACATCTCGCCCGAAGACTTCGATCGCCTGGTCAGCGCCCACCTCGGTTCGGCGTTCCACACGTCGCGGGCGGCGGCACGCGTCATGGCGGCGCAGGGACACGGTGCCATCGTCAACACGAGCTCGGTGGCGTTCTTGGGCGACTACGGCGGCACCGGCTACCCCGCGGGCAAAGGCGGGGTGAACGCGCTGACCATGGCCGTCGCCGCCGAGTTGAAGGCGCACGGCGTGCGGGCCAACGTCGTGTGTCCCGGCGCCCGCACGCGCCTGTCGACGGGCGCCGAGTACGAGGAGCACATCGAGGACCTGTACCGCCGCGGCTTGCTGGACGACATGACCATGCGGGCCTCGTTGGACAGCGCCCCGCCGGCCTTCGTGGCCCCGCTGTATGCCTACCTCGCGAGTGACCTCGCGCAGGCCGTGACGGGCCAGATCTTCGTCGCCGCAGGCGGATTCGTCGGTCGCTTCGACCGGCCGACCCCGCGGGTGCTCGGTTACCGCGACCACCATGACGCCGGCCCCTGGGCGGTCGGCGATGTGCACGAGATGATCGCCGCCGCCCAAGCCGCGCCCTGAGGCGCGGGGCGACAAGGGCGGCCGGACGCCACGGCGGCAGCAAAGTGCATCGGGTCACCGCACGGCCCGGCGTGCGCGAGCCGGGTCCGGCGCTCGGGCCACCCATATTTCGCCACGGCTCCACCGGAAAGTCGCACGTTATGGGTGTGCGCGGCGGCCCGGCCGCCTACGCTGTCCTGCGAACCGCAGGAGGGCGTCTTGACAATGCAACCGAACCCGCTCGACCCCGTCGCCAGCGAACGGCTCTCGCACGCAGGTAAAGTGTTCACATCCGATCTGTCGATCAACGAATTCGCCTTGCTGCATGGGGCCGGGTTCGAACCGATCGAACTCGTGATGGGCGTCTCGGTCTACCACGTCGGCTATCAGTTCACCGGCATCCGCCAACAATCCGAACTGCCGGTCCTCACCGACGCGACCTACCGGGCGCGCTGGAATGCCATGTCGCGGATGCAGGCGGAGGCGGACTCACTGGGCGCCGACGGTGTGGTCGGCGTCCGCCTCGAATGGCGGCATCAGGGGGAGGGCGAGCACCTGGAGTTCATCGCGGTCGGAACCGCGGTGCGATACACGCCGCAGCCGGGCGCCTATCGGCGCCCCAACGGTCAGGCGTTCACCAGTCACCTGTCCGGCCAGGACCTGACGACCCTGCTGCGATCGGGGTTCGCCCCCGTCGCGTTCGTGATGGGCAACTGCGTGTTTCACGTTGCGGTACAAGGCTTCCTGCGCACGCTCAGCCAGGTCGGACGCAATGCCGAGATGCCGCAATGGACGCAGGGCAGCTACCAGGCCCGCGAGCTGGCGATGTCACGCATGCAGAGTGAGGCCGAGCGCGACGGCGCAAGCGGTGTCGTCGGAGTGCATTTCGCGATCTCGAACTACGCGTGGGGTCACCACACCGTCGAGTTCTACGTGGCCGGCACCGCGGTGCGCCGCGGCGGTGAGGCGCAAACGCTGACACCGTCGTTCGTCCTGCCCATGAGCGATTGATGACGGGCCTCGATCACGATCGGGTCGGCCGGGTCGTCGGAACGGCCCTGGCCGGACCGGGGGGAGTCGGGCTGGTGCTCAAGGTGTTTTCCGGGGTTCCGGGCGTGATCCTCGTTCCCGCGCGGCGCGGCCTCTTCCGGTCGCAGCCGGAGCGGGTGCAGATCGGCGACTGGCGGTACGAGGTGACGGCCGACGGTCGCGTGAGCGCCGCGCATGTGGTGAACGGCATCGTCCTGGCCGAGGAGGTCCTGGCCGCCGGCGCCGTCGGACCGCATATCGCCCGCGCGCTCGGGCAGTTGGTGAGAAATTACGGTCCGACGGTCATCCCGAACATCGATGCCGCGCTCGAGGTCCTCGATGCCGGGTCCGGGCCGCGCTGACCCCGCAGTCCAGGGCCGGGCTAGAGGCGGCCGGCGGCGAAATCCGCCGCCTGGTCGACCATGCCCGCTTCGACGTACTGCCGGTGTGCCGCGGGGTTGACGGCGTCCGAGCAGACCGGGTCGCCCGGCACGCACAGTTCGATGGTCTTGGCCGCATACGGCGGGCCGATCGTCACGGGCGGTTCGTTGATGATGCTCATGAACTGGTTCGACGGCGTTCCGAAGAGCGCCACCGCGGCCACGTGGTTGGCCACCTCGGCCGGCATCGGCTGCAGCGCCTGGACCAGGTGCACGCCGTCCGGGACCGCGCTTTCGGTGACGAAACCCATCACGGCCGCGCCCTGCGAGTATCCGCCCAGCACCATCCTGGTCCTGGGGCAGGAGACCGCCATGTGTTGGACGTGGGCGCCCGCGTCGCTGATGCCGTCCACGGCCCTGGGGAAGTCGGTGGTCGCCGGGTAGTCGACGGGATACACGCCCAGGGACCGACCGCCCACGTGTGAGCGCAGGGAGTCGACGAAACTCTGGCCGATACGGCCGACGCCGGGCGGCTCGTTGGTGCCCCGGGCGAACACCACCTCGACGTCGGGGCATGGCTCGGCGACCGCGATGGGTGCCACCGGCAGCGACCAAAAGGGTGCCAGCGCAGCACAAATCAGACCGCAGAGGGTGTGCGCCTTCACAGCGTGATCTTGTCACAGGGTGCCAAAACGCGCGCGTTATGTGGTTGCCGGCGGCGCCGGGCTACCGCGGCGCGTCCGTTCCCGGGGCCTGGGGCCGTCGGTGTGTCAACGACCGGGCGGCCCTCAGCACGCCGCGAAACGCATAGGCGGCGCTCACCACGGTCAGGACGATCAGCAGCACGAACATCGGCAGCCAGTTGCCCCTGCTGTGGTCGACGTCCCACCAGATGATGGTGAACAACACCACGCACACCACGAGCACGATGTCGCGCCAGTTCCCCTGGTAAGACAACGCCGCCTTGCGCAGCGCCCTGCTCCGGTCCGTCGTCTCGATGAGGTCGTCGATGCGGGCGTCGATGGTGCGTTGCAGTTCGGTGCGCCTGGCGCCGGGCTCGAGCCGGTCCAACAAATCCATGTCGTCTTTGACCAGCCCCCGGAAATCCGGCGCCCGGAACTGGCCGGCGGCGACCGCCAGCATCGCCCCACCGAAGACGGGCGCACTGTTGAGCGCAATCTGTCCGAGGCCCGTCATGCCCGCTCCTTGTGGTTGTCGTCGACGCCGCCCGATGGCCGGGTCAGGATGCCTTGGAAGGCCGCCGCCGCGTTCGCTGCGGCTCGGGGCTCTGCAGTGCATCCATCGCGCGCCGCAGCTGCGGATAGGCGATCGCCGGGCCCAGCCAACGGGTGAGGTAGCGCCGCAGATCGGCACCGCTGCGCGCCGGACGCCCCGGGTCGGCGAGGAACGAGTGCAGCACCCGCAGGCTGAATTCGTTCAGTTCGTCCAGACCGTCCTCATCGAAACCGTAACTCTCCCAGTCGATGTCGTAACGGTGCAGCATGGACCGTCCGAACGCCAGGGCGGTATCGGAAATGATCGACACCTTCTGGCCGCCCCGGTGGCGTTGGTTGAGCACGAATTCCACTTGGTTGTCCGAGGCCAGCTCCTCGATGGCGAATGCCATACCTTCGGTCATCGCCACGACCGGGTCGGTGACACCGTCGAGGTGGGCGGCCATCCGGTCCAAAAACCCGTCTGCCGACCGCATCGCCGACGCCACCAACAGCGCCTGCGTCCCCGGGAAGTACCGGTACACGGTCTGCCGGGTGACCCCGAGAGCCCGGGCCACGTCGGCGATCCGCATCGCCGAGCCGCGCTCCTCGATGATCCTGTCGGCGGCATCCAGGATGCGCTCGATAGCCTCCTCGTCGGAGGCGGGCGTGTTGCCGGCCCAACCGTGACTGCGCATCAGCGAGCGGCAAACCGGTAGTCGGTGATCCCCACAGCTGGATCATAGCCGCTGGGGGCACACGACCCCTGCTGGTTAACATGGCTAGACACTTCGGACATTATGTATGCTCGCATCGGATCGTCAGCGTCGGGCGGCAGAAAGGCCGAACATGCACTACGACACGGTGATCACCAACGGTCGCTGGTTCGATGGAACGGGTGCGCCGTCGGTGTGCAGAAACATCGGGGTGCGCGACGGCCGGGTCGCCACCATCACCTCCGAACCGCTCGACACGGCGGGCGCCGATGTCATCGACGCGACGGGCCAGTGGGTCATCCCCGGCATCATCGACATCCACACCCATTACGACGTCGAAATACTCTGTGAGCCGGAGCTTTCCGAATCGCTGCGGCACGGCGTGACCACCGTGATGCTGGGCTCTTGTTCGTTGTCCACGGTCTATCTGGACAACGTGGACGCGGGCGACATCTTCGGCCGGGTGGAAGCGATTCCCCGGCGTTACGTCATCGAGCACCTGGACGCGGCCCGTTCGTGGACCAATCCCGCGGAGTACGTTGCCGAACTCGACCGGCGGAACCTGGGCCCCAACGTCGCGGCGTTCATGGGCCACTCCGACATGCGCGCGGCGACGATGGGACTGGACCGCGCGACACGCAAGGACGTCCGGCCGTCGGCGGCGGAACTGGCGCGGATGGAGTCGATGCTCAACGAGGCGCTGGACGAAGGCTTCGTCGGGATGTCGTCGCAGCAATTGCTGTTCGACAAACTCGACGGCGAGGTTTGCCGGTCGCGCACCCTGCCGTCGACATACGCCAAGCCCCGGGAGCTGCGCCGGCTGAACGCTATCCTGCGGCGGCGCAACAAGATCCTGCAGTCGGGACCCGATATCACGAACCCGCTGTCGGTGGTGTCGCAGTTGGCGACGTCGCTGGGGTTCGGCCGTCCCCGGCTGAAGACCAGCCTGCTCTCGGCGGCCGACATCAAGGCCATCCCGCCGGTGATCCACCTCATGGACACCCTTGCCCGGGTCGTGAACGGCCTCGGCGGCGACTTCCGGTGGCAGCACCTGCCGGTGCCATTCGAGGTCTACGCCGACGGCATCTCGCTGGTGGTGTTCGAGGAGTTCGGCGCCGGCGCCGCGGCGCTGCACCTGCAGGGTGAGATCGAGCGCAACCAGCTCATGCGCGACGAGGACTATCGCCGCTGGTTTCGCGAGGACTACGACAAGAGGTTCGGCCCCCGGGTGTGGCACCGCGACTTCTTCGATGCCGAGATCGTGTCCTGCCCGGACCCGTCGGTGGTGGGCAAGTCATTCGGGCGGGTGGGGCTGGACCGCGGTGGGCTGCATCCGGTGGACGCGTTCCTCGACCTGGTGGTGGAGCACGGCGAAAAGCTGCGCTGGCGCACCACGATCTCCAACCATCGTCCCGAGGTGCTCAAGAAGCTGGCGCGGAGCAAGACCGTACAGATGGGGTTCTCCGACGCCGGCGCACACCTGCGCAACATGGCGTTCTACAACTCGGGGCTTCGGCTGCTGCGGCACGTGCACGAGGCGGACAAGCACGGCACGCCGTTCATGTCGGTCGAGCGTGCCGTGCACCGGCTCACCGGCGAACTCGGGGCGTGGTACGGAATCGACGCCGGCACGCTGCGCGTAGGGGATCGCGCCGACGTCGTGGTGATCGACCCGGACAAGCTCGACGCTTCGCTCGACCGTTATGCCGAGCATCCGGTGGCCTCCTACGGTGGGTTGTCCCGGATGGTCAACCGCAACGACGACACCGTCAGCGCCGTGCTCGTGGCGGGGCGGTTCGCGTTCGGTGCCGGACGGGCCGCACCCGCGTTGGGCAGGCAGAAGTTCGGCCGCTTCCTGCGGGCCGGCCAGACGTCAGATACGTTGACAACAGTGGCATAATGGTTGCCGCGCAACGGATTACGCCACGTGGGCACCCAGGATCAGGTCGACGGCCTCGTCGAGTTGGCCCTCGATCTCGTCGAAGCTGACGAACCGGGCGGTCATCAGGGCGCCGGAGAAGGTCAGCTGCAGCGTGGATTTCACGGCGCGGGGCCAACCCGGGCCCAGGGCGGCGCCGATGCGGGTGGCGACCTCGTGGCCGATCTGCTCACGAATCGGCGTGACCGCCGGGTCGTCGGCCATCAGGGCCGCGCCGCAGGCGGCGGTCAGCTCCGGCTCGTCGGCGACCACGACGGCCATGTCGCGCAGGGTCGCACTGACCCGCGTCTTGGTCGCGTCGTTGACGTCGGTGCGCAGCGGCAGTTCGCGAAGGAACCGCAGATATACCGCCGCCACCAGCGCGCTCTTGGAGGGAAAGTAGGTGTAGGCGCTGGCCGGCGACACCCCCGCGCGGGTCGCCACCGAGCGCATCGTCAGGTTCGCATACGACGACTCGCGCAGCTCCTGAAGACCGGCATCGAGGACTTTGCGGATCGTCTGTCCCGGCCGGCGATCCGACCGGCGAACCGCATCTTTGGACACTCGTCCAGTGTAGGAAGGCGCTGTGAGCGCCTACAACGTCCTACCGGGTTCTACAGTTACGGCTATGGCCGAGGCGGACCGGCAGCGTTGGGACGAGCGGTACCAGGCCATGGCGCCACCGTCGGAAGACGCCGCGGGGCCGCCCGGCTTCCTGGCGCCCCACGCGGATGTAGTTCCCACTGCCGGAAGGGCTCTCGATCTCGCGTGCGGCCCCGGCCTCGCCGCGGTGTGGCTCGCGAAGCGCGGACTTCGGGTCGAGGGATTCGACGTATCCCCGGTGGCGGTGGTCCAGGCGCGCGAGCTGGCCGAGCGGGCGGGGGTGAGCGATCGGTGTCGCTTCGAGGTCGTCGACCTGGACGACGGGCTGCCGCCCGGGCCGCCCGCGGACGTCATCCTCTGCCACAGATTCCGGGACCGCCGCCTCGACCGGGCGATCATCGAACGCCTGGCGCCCGGCGGTCTGCTGGCGATCGCGGTGCTGAGCGAAGTCGGGGCCGCCCCGGGGCCGTTTCGCGCGGCTGCCGGTGAGCTGCCCGCCGCGTTCGGCGATCTCGACTTGCTCGCCTCCGGGGAGGGTGACGGCCAGGCCTGGCTGCTGGCGCGTGCGGCGCGCGAAGGCCGCTGAGCGGCAAGCGTTTTCGCCCCGCCGATCGACCCTCGCGGAAATGGCATTTGACGGTGCCATTTCGGCTCCCGGCCGGGTAATGTCACGCAGATGGAGCGGCGCGTCCTTGAAGCGGTCATCTACGAGCGCGAACCGCCGATCGCGCGGATCATCCTGAACCGGGTCGACAAGGCCAACACCAAAGATGCGGTTCTGGTCACCGAAGTCGACGAATGCCTGCACGCAGCCGACCGCGACAAAGAGATCAAGGTCGTCATCCTCAAGGCCAACGGCAAGGGTTTCTGCTCGGGACACGCCATCGGCAACAACGCGGTGGATTACCCGGCCTTCGTCGAGGGCGCGAAAGTCATGGGCACGCCGTGGAAGCCGCAGACCGACCTGTTCGTGAAGCCGGTGCTGAACCTGTGGGAGTTCTCCAAGCCGACCATCGCGCAGGTGCACGGGTACTGCGTCGGCGGGGGCACGCACTACGGGCTCACCACCGACATCGTCATCGCGTCGGAGGACGCCTACTTCTCCTACCCGCCGCTGCAGGGATTCGGGATGCCGTCGGGCGAATGCTCCATCGAGCCCTGGGTTTTCATGAACTGGCGGCGCGCGGCGTACTACCTGTACACCGCCGAGGTCGTCGACGCGCGCAAGGCGCTGGAGTACGGCCTGGTGAACGAGGTGGTCCCGCGCGAGCAGCTGGGCGACCGGGTGGAGGCCATCGCCCGCCACATCGCGCAAGCGCCGATGACCACGCTGCTGGCGACCAAGGCCAACCTGAAGCGGGCCTGGGAGCTGATGGGCATGCGGGTGCACTGGCAGAGCTCCAACGACCTCGTTGCCCTGGCCTCCCTCAGCAGGGACGTCCAAGAGCTGATTCAGACTGTGTTCCGCGACAAGGTGCTGCCGTCAGAGCATGCGCGACGCCAGGCCGCCGCCGCCGCATCGACCGACGGCGCCACGGCCACTTAGGTTTACGCGGGGACCGCCGGTGAACATCGCCGACCACGCCACGAAGGCCGGACAGGCGCCGGCCCTCATCGTCGCGGGCGGCGGTGGCACGATCTCCCACGCCGAGCTGTACGCCCGCAGCCAACGCGTCGCCGCAATGCTGCATGGCGCGGGGCTGCGCCGGGGCGACGGTGTGGCGCTCATCCTGCCGAACCGACCCGAGTTCCTCGAAATCACCTGGGCCTGCCAGCTATCCGGGCTCTACTACACCGCGGTCAACACCCACTTCACCCCGGACGAGGTCGCCTACGTGATCGACGACTCGGGTGCGCGGGCGGTGTTCGTCGACGCCGACATGCCCGACCTCGCCGCCCACGTCCGCGCGGCCAACAGCGCGGTGGCCGCGCATTTCGCGTTGGGCGGGCCCCTGCCCGGCTGGGGCGCATACGACGATGCGCTGGCGGCCGCCGGTGACGCGCCGCCGGTCAAGGACGGCTCGGAGATGCTGTACTCGTCGGGCACCACGGGCCGCCCCAAGGCCGTCCGCCGGCCCCTGCCGACCGACGGCAACGGCTCATGGGCTCAGGCGGTGCTGGAGCTCGCGCTGACCCACAAGTACGGGATGAGCCGGTCCAGCGTGTACCTCTCCCCCGCACCGCTGTATCACGCCGCCGGGGTGAACTACACCATGGCGGTCAATCGCGTCGGCGCCGCGGCAATCCTCATGCGAAGGTTCGACGCCGAGACCGTCCTGCGGTTGATCGAGACGCACCGCGTGACGCACGCTCAGTTCGTGCCCACCATGTTCGTGCGAATGCTCAAGCTGCCCAGGTCGGTTCGGGAAAAGTATGACGTGTCGAGCCTGCGCTGCGTCATCCACGCGGCAGCGCCCTGCCCGGTCGACGTCAAGCAACGGATGATGAAGTGGTTCGGGCCGATCATCCACGAATACTACGGCGGCACCGAGGGATTCGCGGGTACGACGATCGGTCCCGAAGAATGGCTCGCCCATCCCGGCTCGGTGGGCAAGCCCATGTCCCCGGTGCACGTCATCGGAGACGACGGCGTCGAGCTTCCCACCGGACAAGCCGGCGAGCTGTTCTTCGAGGGCGGCCCCGATTTCGAATACTTCAAGGACCCCGCCAAGACCGCGTCGGTGTCCAACGACCGCGGCTGGCGCACCCTGGGCGACATGGGCTACGTCGACGAGGACGGCTACCTCTACCTCACCGACCGGTCCACGTTCATGATCGTCTCCGGCGGGGTGAACATCTACCCTCAGGAAGTCGAGAACCTGCTGATCATGCACCCCAAGCTCGTCGACGCCGCCGTCTTCGGCGTGCCCAACGACGAGTTCGGCGAGGAGGTCAAGGCCGTCGTGCAGCCGGTCGACGGCGTCGCGCCGGGGCCCGACCTCGAGGCCGAGCTGATCGAGCACTGCCGCGCGCACCTGGCCGGCTACAAGTGCCCGCGCAGCGTCGAGTTCGTTGCCGAATTGCCCCGCGACCCGAACGGAAAGCTGTACAAGAGGCGCATCCGCGAGCGTTACTGGCAGGGGCGAGCATCGCGGATCCTATGAGGGGATGAAAATGGTCACCACCCAGAGCACCCACAACAGCCGAATGAACCAGACCCCGCTTCCGGTGCCGTGGGCGGTCCAGGCCGTCGATCGCATCCCCAAGCAGCGCTACTACGACCCGGAGTTCTACGCGCTCGAAACCGAAATGCTCTGGCCGCGCGTGTGGCAGATGGCCTGCCGCCTGGAAGAGATTCCCAAGCCCGGCGACTACGTCGAGTACGAGATCCTCGATGAGTCGATCATCGTGGTCCGCCTGGACGGGGAAAGCGTGCGCGCCTACCACAACGCGTGTCGCCATCGCGGGGTAAAGCTGGTGGAGGGCAACGGAAACCGGCGCACCTTCGTATGTCCGTTCCACGGATGGTGTTGGGGCATCGACGGACGCAACACCTTCGTGCTGCGGCCCGAGGAGTTCGACGAGCAGAACCTGAACCCGGAGGATCTTCGGCTGGTGCCGGTCCGATGCGAGCTCTGGGGCGGATGCGCGTGGATCAACCTGGACGACGACGCACCCGCGCTGCGTGACTGCCTGGAGCCCTTCGCGTCGATCTACGACGCATGGAAAGTGGAGTCGCTGCGCGTCGAGTGGTGGCAGTCGTGCCGGCTGCCGGTGAACTGGAAACTGGCGACCGCCGCATTCATGGAGGGCTATCACGTCCCGCAGACCCACCCGCAACTGCTCCCGTCGAGCATGCCGAAGCAGCCCGACCCCGCCAAGCCACCCGGACTGGCCCAGACCAACCTGTATTTCATGCGGACCTTGGGCCAAGGCATGGCCGGCATGACACATGAGAACGATGTCCGCGTCGCCGAGGGCCTGCAGAACATGGAATTGCCGGCGGACCCGGTCGAGGCGATGGCCGTGTGGCGCAGCGCGCTCAACGACGCCATCGTGCACTGGCATCGCGCCCGGGGCTGCGACATTCCCGACCTCAACGACTTGCAGCGGCGCGGCATCGACGAAGCGATCAATTTCGCCTTCCCGCACTACTTTCTGCTGCCCCAGTACAGCAGCGCCTCGTCGTACCGGATCCGGCCGCTGGGCCCGGAGGAAACCCTGTTCGAGATCTGGTCGCTCACCCGCATCCCGCCGGACCAGTGCACGACCAAGCCGGCGCCACCCGTCCCCATGCCACCTGACGACCCACGTTGGCCACCGATTCCAGCCCAGGATTTCTCTAATCTGCCCAGGCAACAAAAGGGCCTGCACTCCAAGGGATTTGAGTACATGAGGTTGTCCAGCCGCATCGAGGGCCTGATCTCCAACTTCGAACGCGTGATAGACGGCTTCCTGGCCGGCCTGCCGTACGACGCGCTGGTACCCGCGATCCAAAAGACCAACACCACCATCGACGTGCCGGTCGCCGACCTGGGCTTGCGCGCGGGGGCCCGATGACCACCCGGTGGGACCGCTCCGTGGATCTGCTGATTGCGGGCAGCGGGGGCGGCGGCATGGTCGCCGCGCTGGCGGCGCTCGACTCGGGGATCGAACCCCTGGTGATCGAGAAGCAGCCCCTGGTGGGCGGTTCGACCGGGCTTTCCGGTGGCATGGTGTGGCTGCCGAACAACCCGCTGATGAGGACCGACGGCGTCCCGGATTCGCACGAGGAGGGGCTGGCCTATTTCGACGACGTCGTCGGTGACATCGGCGCGGCGTCATCACCCGCGCGGCGCGAGACGTTCCTCACCGCCGGCTACGAGATGATCGATTTCTTGACCCGCAGGGGCGTTCGGTTCGTGCGGTGCCCGGGCTGGAGCGATTACTACCCGAACCACAAGGGCGGTAACGAGGCCGGTCGCGCGATCGAGTGCGTCCCCTACGACGCGGCCGCTCTGGGGAAGTGGAGCGACAAGGTCCAACCCTCGATGGCCAAGGCCTATGGCGGGTTCGTCCTGAAGACGAACGAACTGCGCTCGGTGCAGTATTTCAACCGGTCGCCGCGCGCCTTCGCCGTCGCGATGCGGGTGTTCGCCCGCACCAGGGTGGCGAGGCTGCGCCACCGGGAGATGCTCACCAACGGCGCATCGCTCATCGGCCAGATGCTCAAGGCGCTGATCGACCTGCGCGCCGAACCACCGATCTGGACCGGGACCGCGATGGAGGACCTGATCGTCGAGAACGGCCGCGTGGTCGGCGCACGCGTGGTGCGTGACGGCACCCCGGTCAACGTCGAGGCGCGCAAGGGCGTCCTGCTGGCCGCCGGGGGGTTCAGCCGCAACGCGGACATGCGCCGCCGCTATAGCGGCGAGCAGCCCAACGAGGGGCTCTGGTCGATCGCGAACGCCGGCGACACCGGCGAGGTGTTGCAGACCGCGATCCGGCTGGGCGCGAAGACGGACCTGATGGACGAGGCCTGGTGGCTGCCATCGGTTTTCATCGCCGACGGCGGTGACGCCGCAAGGGCGCTGGGCAGCGGTCGCCAGCGACCCGGCGCCATCTATGTCGACGGAACCGGCCGGCGGTTCTGCAACGAGTCCAACTCGTACGTCGAGGTCGGCAAGGCCATGTACGCGAACAAGGCGGTGCCCTGCTGGATGGTGTTCGACCGGGGCTACGTCGGCCGATACGTGTCGGGGGCAAACCCGTTCAAGCGGCGTCGGCTCCCGGAAGAACTCATCACCCGGGGTGCGGTGTTGCGGGGTGAGACCGTCGGCGACCTCGCGCGCCAGATGGGTGTTCCGGCCGACGCGCTGGAACGGACGATCAAGCGGTTCAACGGTTTTGCGGCCAAGGGTCTCGACCCGGACTTCGGGCGCGGCCAGTCGGCGTACAACGACTGCCTGGGCGATCCCGGGTATCGTCCCAACGCCGCGCTCGGCCCGCTCGAGCGGTCACCCTACTACGCCACCAAGGTCGTCCCGGCCGACGTCGGCACGTGCGGCGGGGTGATCACCGACGAGCACGCACGGGTCATCGACGAGGACGACCGCGTGATCGACGGACTCTACGCGACGGGCAACATCACGGCGACGGTGATGGGCCGGAACTACTTGGGCGCCGGTGGAAGCATCGCCTACACAATGGTCTTCGGCTACGTCGCGGCCCGCCATGCCGCCGGCCGCAGGCTTTCCGGCGATCCGAGCCGCTAGCCCTCGGCGTCCTTGTCGTCGCGGCCGACGAACTCGCGCGGTTTCATGCCCGACTGCTTCAGCTCGGCCCGCCGTGCCTGGACGTCGGAGGCGGCGCCGACCATGTTGGTCAGGATGTGGCTGACCTGCAGATGCACCCGCATACCCATCAACTCCCACGCCCGCTTCACGTTGTTCTTCACCGCCATCAGCGTGGTCAACGGGATTTGGGCGATCTTGTGGGCCATCTCCTCGACGACGCCCTCGAGGTCTTCGCGCGGCACCACCCTGTTCAGCAGCCCCCAGTCGAGGGCTTGCTGCGCGGAGAGGGTCGGGGCAAGCAGCAGCCAGTCCATGGTGCGATGCCAGTTCATCAGCAACCACGGCTCGATCATGGTGTGGCCGCCGGGTTCACCGAGGCTTTGGGCAAGCGGCATTTGGAAATACGCGTCGTCGGACGCCACGCAGAAGTCGGTCAGCAGGCCGAGATAGATCCCGCCGCCCACGCAATAACCGTGAATCGCGGAGATGGTCGGCTTCGGAAACTCCCACAGGTTCAGCACCGGCTTCACGAACAGGTCGGTCTGCGGCTTCCACGGCGTGCCCATGACTTTCGCGCC
>NZ_LZKD01000129.1:0-70636 GCF_001668695.1 Mycobacterium sp. E2497 | reverse complement strand
CAGCACGTCGGACGGGTAGTGCACGTTCAGCGCCACCCGGGAGATCCCCGCGGCCAGCACGCTCACCGCGACCGCCGCCACCGCGACGCCGCGCACCACCCGGCTCATCGCCGGCAAAGCCAGGGACAGCGCGGCGCACAGCGCGGCCGTCACCTCCAGCGCGTGCCCGGACGGGAAGGAGGTCTCGGCCGCGGCCACCAGCATGGTCGGCGGTCGCGGCCGGTCCGCCAGGGCCTTCGCCAGCACCGTCGCGAGTCCGCTCAGCGGCGCACAGGCCAACAGCAGCAGCGCCGCCCGCACCCGGCGCATGATCAGGGCGGCCGCCGCCACCACCGTGCCCAGCACGCGCAGCGGCACCGGCCCCAGCGCGAAGGAGACGTCCGCCCAGAATCGCACCCAGAACGGGTGTTTGACCGCGCTGTCCCGCGCGGCGTCCAGCAGCGACCAGTCCATGCGCTGTTGCCAGTGCCAGTCCTGCGAGTAACCCACCCACATCAGCACGTAGCTCACCGCGGCGGCCAGGGCGATGCACAGGGCCGGCAAAGTCCGCCATCGGGTCATAGCCCACCGATACCAGGCGCGCCGCGGCGGACCCCGGGCGGCCCGACCAGCGCATCAGCCGGCCGGGTCCATACTGGCGTCATGCCCGTATTCGTCCGTAGGTTGTTAGGCATCGGCAAGCTGCCCGACGACGTGTATGCGCAGGTCGAGGCGGAGGGCCTGATCTACCTGGCCGACTACGTCGCGGTGACCCGGCGGTTCAGCGGCGCCATCCCCGGGGTGCGACTGCCGCACAGCGTCGCCAGCTACACGGGTTCGCTGGTGTTCACCTCCGAGCGGGTGCTCGCCACCCTGTCGATGTTGCCGCGGCTGGCGGGCCCGACCGTCGACGTCCGCTGGGACGTGCCCCAGACCGGCTCGGCGCAGGTGGAGATATCGGCGACCGGTGTGCAGGTGAAGGTCGACGTCTCCCGGGTGGACCCGAAGTTCAGCGGCGAACTTTCGCTGCACTACAAGGTCGCCATTCCGGGCGATGTCCTCGGCGCCCTGCCGCGGCGGTCGCTGGCCTTCGACATGCCGCCCGACTACGTTTTCCGCGCGGTCGGCGTCACCTATAGTCCGTGATCGTCATCCGCGGCCAGGGCGGCTGCCTCAGCACCGCCAGGCTGCCGATCACTGCGGCCAGCAGGCCGGTGATCACGCCGATCAGCGCGATCCGATTCGCGTCGACGGCAGGCTCCCAGGACGCCCGGCCGTTGTGGATGACGAAGACACCGAGCGGTTTGGCGACGGGGATCACGGTGGTGCCGTCCGGTGTCTGATAGGGCTCGCCGTACACCCGGCCGGCCGTGCGGTCAGTGGGTAGCTGGTCGAGTGAGTCGAAAGGTTTCACGGAACACTCCCTCCTCGGGTGTTCGCCGGGTCCGTGCCGCGGACACGGTTCACGCTAACGCGGATTTCCTACGATGACTCCCGTGAGCGACGAGGCCTTCAGCCCGCAGGAGCGGCGGGCCGTCTACCGGGTGATCGCGGAACGGCGGGACATGCGCCGCTTCGTGCCCGGCGGCGTGGTGGGCGAGGAGGTGCTGGCCCGCCTGCTGCAGGCCGCCCATGCGGCGCCGAGCGTTGGGCTGATGCAGCCGTGGCGGTTCATCCGCGTCACCGATGACGCGCTGCGCCGGCGCATCCACGCGCTGGTCGACGAAGAGCGGCCGCTCACCGCGGCCGCCCTGGGTGAGCGGGGCGAGGAGTTTCTCGCGCTCAAAGTCGAAGGCATCCTCGAGTGCGCCGAGTTGCTGGTGGTGGCGCTGGGCGACGACCGGGAAAAGCACGTGTTCGGCCGGCGGACGCTGCCGCGGATGGATCTCGCGTCGGTCTCGTGCGCGATCCAGAATCTGTGGCTGGCGGCGCGCGCGGAAGGGCTTGGCATGGGCTGGGTCTCGCTGTTCGAGCCGCACCGGTTGGCGGCCCTGCTCGACATGCCGGCCGGGGCCGAGCCGGTGGCCATCCTGTGCCTGGGCCCGGTACCCGAATTCCCCGATCGGCCGGCGCTGGAGCTGGACGGCTGGGCCGTCGCGCGCCCGCTCTCGGAGTTCGTCTGCGAGAACCGCTGGGGTCGCCGCCCCCACGATCCCCCGAAGTAGCTGCGGTATCGTCGCCGGTCGCGGGGCGAGTTGGAGAGGGTGACGCAATTGGGGCCGGGCGAAGCAGCGGGCCGCAAGGACAACGTGCTGATCGTGCACTGGCACGACCTGGGGCGTTATCTCGGTGTCTACGGCCACCCGGACGTGTCCAGTCCCCGGCTGGACCGCCTTGCCGCCGAGGGCATCCTGTTCACCCGGGCGCACGCCACCGCGCCGCTGTGCTCGCCGTCGCGCGGATCGCTGTTCACCGGCCGCTACCCGCAGACCAACGGCCTGATCGGGCTGGCGCACCACGGCTGGGAATACCGCAGCGGGGTGCGCACCCTGCCGGAGATCTTGACCGATGCGGGTTGGTATTCAGCGCTTTTCGGCATGCAGCACGAGACGTCGTACCCGCAGCGGCTGGGCTTCGACGAGTTCGACGTGTCGAACTCGTACTGCGAGTACGTGGTCGACAAGGCCTCGGAGTGGCTGCGGGACGGCATCGAGGATCTGGCCGGCCAGCCGTTCCTGTTGACCGCCGGGTTCTTCGAGACGCACCGGCCGTACCCGAGGGAGCGCTACGAGCCGGCGGACACCGCGGTGGTCGAGCCGCCCGGCTACCTGCCCGACACCCCCGAGGTCCGGGGCGATCTTGCCGGCTTCTACGGGGCGATCGCCACGGCCGATGCCGCCGTGGGGCGGCTGCTGGACACGCTGGCCGAAACCGGGCTGGACGCCACCACCTGGGTGGTGTTCTTCACCGACCACGGCCCGGCCTTCCCGCGGGCCAAGTCCACCCTCTACGACGCGGGCACCGGCATCGGCATGATCATCCGGCCCCCCGCCGGGCGGGCCCTCACCCCGCGGGTTTACGACGAGCTGTTCAGCGGCGTGGACCTGCTTCCGACGCTGCTGGAACTGCTGGGTCTGGGCGTTCCCCCCGACGTCGACGGGTTGTCGCACGGCAGCGCCCTCCTGGAGCCGGACCCGCACGCGCTTCCGGTCAGGGACCACGTGTACACGGCGAAGACCTATCACGACGCGTTCGATCCCATCCGGGCCGTTCGCACCAAGGAATTCAGCTACATCGAGAACTACGCGGCCCGGCCGCTGCTCGACCTCCCGCTGGACATCGAGGAGAGCCCGTCCGGCCACGCCGTGGCGCCGTCGATCACCGGCCCGCGCCCGCAGCGCGAGCTCTACGATCTGCGCGCCGACCCCGCCGAGACCACCAACCTGCTGGCCGGCGACGACGCGGCCGCCCAGGAGGTCGCCGCTGATCTGGCTGTGCGACTCCACGATTGGCGGCAGCGGACGAACGACGTCATCCCGTCGGAATTCGCCGGCACCCGCATCGCGGCGCGCTACACCGAGACGTATCTGCAGATCCACCGGGTGCGCCCGAGGGCCCGGTCGGCGATCGCCGCGGACCGCGGCATCGAGGAGCAAGCGAGCGGTTAGCCGGCCGAGCGCCGGGAACCGCCCACTTCGGCGACGATGAACACCCGGCGGAACGGGAAGATCGTCGTCCCGTCGGCGCGGGGCGGGTAGGCGTCGTCCAGCAGCGGGATGAGCTCCGCGCGGAACCGCTCCCAGTCTTCGGCGCTCAACCGCTCGCGCACCGGGACCAGCGCCGTCCCGGTGATCCATTCCAGCACCGGGTTGTCACCGGTCAGCTGGTGCAGGTAGGTGGTCTCCCAGACGTCGACCCGGCATCCGGCGTCCAGCAGCATGTTGGCGTACTGGATCGGCGGCTGCACCACTGCGCCGACCCGGAATGGTATGTCCCGCATGACTTTTGCGTAGGGCTCCCGGCGCGCCAGCGTCCGCACCGTGGCGTGCGACGGCGTCTCGAAGTTGCCGGGTATCTGCACGGCGATCCACGATCCGGGCGCCAGTTCGTCGGCCCAGCGGAGCAGCAGGTCGGCGTGCTCGGGCACCCAGTGCAGGGCGGCGTTGCTGACCACGACGTCGGTGTCGGGCTTGGGCTTCCAGTGCCGCAGGTCGCCGACGACGGCGTCGATGCCGCGTTCCTTGGCGGCGGCGACCATTTCCGGCGAGGTGTCGATGGCCTCGATCACCGCCTCCGGCCAGCGCCGGGACAGGTACTTGGTCAGGTGGCCGGGCCCGCAGCCGAGGTCGACGACCCGCCGGGCCCGCTCGGCCCCCACTCGGGACAGCAGGTCATAGAACGGCCGGCTGCGGTGGTCCGCAAAGGCCAGGTAGACATCGGGATCCCACATGTCGGTCCTCCTGATCGATGCGCCGTCGCCAATCGGCGGAACAGACCAACCGTATTACCGCATCCCGGCTAGCATCGGCGTTCGTGGCGCCCGACACCTCGATTGATCCGCCCATCCCCGTTCCCGACATCCCCGGTGCCTTCAAGGGTGCCTTCCAGGGCGCAGACGTACCGATCGACGTCGGCGGATTACCCCCGAACTCCGCGTTGTCCCCCCGCCAGCGCATGGTAGTCGAGGGCTCGGCCGTCGGCGACCTCGCGCTGCGCACCTGGGTCTCCTCGCTGCTCACCGCGACGGTGGCGCCGGCCGTGGTCGCCGCCTCCCTGCGGCATCGGAGCGCCCGCGCCGAGCGCGCCAACCTGAACTTCTACGCCGAGCTGGGCGCGCAGCGCGATCCGGTCAAGTCGTTTCCCGCGCCCACCGAGCCGCCGCGCGTCTGCTCGCGGCGCGCCAGCCCGCTGACCGAGTGGACCGCCGGCGGCACGGTGGAAAACATCGCGTTCGAAAGCGGCTTCACCGCCGTCAACCCCGCGATGCGCGAACAGTGGAGCGCGTGGAAGTCCAACAATGTCGTGCGCGCGCAGCACTGGCGCCACGCTGACGGGCCCCGTCCGACGCTGTGCGTCATCCACGGCTTCATGGGGTCGTCGTACCTGGCCAACGGGCGGTTCTTCACGCTGCCCTGGTATTACCGGTCCGGCTACGACGTCCTGATGTACACCTTGCCGTTTCACGGCAAGCGCGCCGAAAGGTGCTCACCGTTCAGCGGTTTCGGCTATTTCGCCGGCGGGCTGAGCGGCTTCGCCGAGGCGATGGCCCAGGCGGTGCACGACTTCCGGTCCGTCGTCGACTACCTGCGCGGCACCGGGGTCGGCCGTATCGCGCTGACCGGCATATCGCTGGGCGGCTACACCTCGGCGCTGGTGGCCTCGGTGGACGACCGGCTGGAGGCCGTCATCCCGAACTGTCCCGTCGTCACCCCGGCGACGTTGTTCGACGAATGGTTCCCGGCCAACACGCTCGTGCGGCTGGGGTTGCGCCTGTCGCACATCAGCCGCGCGGAGCTGTCGGACGGGCTGTCCTACCACTGCCCGCTGAACTATCGGCCGCTGCTGGACAAGGACCGCCGGATGATCATCACCGGGCTCGGCGATCGCATGGCGCCGCCGGACCATGCCGTCAAGCTGTGGGAGCACTGGGATCATTGTGCGCTGCACTGGTTTCCGGGCAGCCACGTGCTGCACGTGAGCCAGCTGGACTACCTGCGCCGGATGACCGCTTTCCTGCAGACCGTCACGTTCTAGCGGTCTCGGCGACCGCCGCCGCGGCCGTCACCGCGGGCCAGTCCAGCTCCGCGAGCAAGCCCGCCGGCGCGTCGGTGTGCCCGTCGAGTCGCCGCGTGGACAGCAGGTCCAGCGCGTCGAGAGCCGGCCGGTGGTTGCCGCGCTGCGGGGTCAGGCCGGCCGGCGGCGCGGTCCGCCCGGGCGGGGTGTCGGTGAGGAATGCGCACGCGGCCGCCACCGTGTTGCGGGTCGGATCGCCGGCGATCTCCAGCGCCGTGCACGTCTCGCGCGCCGGATGCGCGCGAATCGCCTCGAGGGTTTCCGCCAACCGTCCGTCCACCGGGACCCGGTATGCCGCAAGGTAATCCGATGCGCCTCGCTGCACCGCCGACCAGCTCTCGCGGGCGTTGGCGGTGAGCAGCCGCGGGACGTCGTCGGCCGCGACCGCGGTGACCTCCCACCCGAGTTCCCGCAGGTGGTCGGCCAGCCGGCGCGCGACCACCTGCGCGGTCTCGTGCAACGGGACGCGTGCGGAGCGGGCCCGCAGCGCGGCCAGGTTGTCGGTGGCCGAGATGGTGAGGCCGATCCACGTCTCGCGCCTGGACGCGTCGGATGCGTTGTCGCGGCTGGTGATCCGGATCTTGTCCGCGCGGATGCCGTAGCGGTCCAGGTAGCCGGCGAGCAGCGGCAGCGGCAGCGCGTCGGCGTCCCCGCTGGGCGCGCCGACCCGCAGCAGCGCGGTGGTCGCGGTGGCGGATTCGGGCGTGGCCGCGTCGCCGCGCGACATGATGGCCAGCCGGCGGCGCAGCAGGGTGGTGAAATACAAGCCGCGCCAGCAACCGAAGAGCACGACCACGACGGCCACGGCGATGCCGAGCAGCCAGTAGTCCCACGGCGACCGCCAGGGGTAGGCCATCACCGCGGGGACGACCGCCAGCAGCGCCAGCGTGACGCGCCCCGGTCCGGGGGTGGGTATCGAGCGCTGCAGGCTCACGGGGTGGGGTCCTTTCGACGGCGGGTGGCGGCGATCGCGCCCGCGACCGCGACGAGCGCGGCCAGCGCCGCGGTTCCGGCCAGGGCGACGGTCCGTGGGGTGGTGTCCTGGGGCGCCGGGGGCGGCGGCACGGCGACCGGCTTGACCGCCGGGACGGCGGGCGGCTCGCCGGCGGGCAGTTGCCAGGTCAGGGCCGCCACCGGGTCCACGCTGCCGGCTCCGACGATGTTGGACGGCGCCCGCGCGCCGCCCCGCGCGGTGGCGGTGATGCGGTGCACCACCTGGGTGGCGTTCAGGTCGGGGTACTTGCTGCGGACCAGCGCCGCGACGCCGGCCACGTAGCCGGCCGCATAGCTGGTGCCGCTGAGCGCAACCTGCTGCTGGTGTTCGTCGGGTAGCCCGTTGGCCAGGCCGCCGCCGTCGCCGTTGCCGATCGACGCGATGCGTTCGCCGGGGGCCGCGATGCCCACCCACGGGCCGGCCATGGTGAATCTCGACGGCTGGCCGTCCGGGGTCAGGGAACCCACCGACAGCACGTACGGCTGCCACACCGACGGGATGGACACCGAGGTGACGCCGCCCCAGTTGCGCGGATCGTCGGGTCGGCTCAGGTCGGTGAGCGGGTTGGACTCACAGGACGTCCCGCCGGCGACCGACCCGGTCGGGCCGGTGTTGCCGGCGGCGGCCACGATCACCGCGTCCTTGTCCACCGCGGCGTAGCGGATCGCGGCGCCCAGCGCCGCCTGATCGACGGGCCGGTCGGCGGGCAGGCAGGTGAGCGTGGAGACGTCGATCACCCGGGCGCCCAGGTCGGCGGCGCGCACGATCGCGCGGCCCAGCGTCGTGACGTCCAGGGACTCCCGCGCCATCAGCGGGTCGCCGCCGGGCGTGCGCGGCGAGAACTTCGCCGACGTCGTCCTGATCGACACCACCCGGGCGGCGGGCGCCACCCCGGCAAAACCATCGTCCCCCGGCTGGCCGGCGATGAGCCCGGCGACCAGCGTGCCGTGGCCGTCGCAATCGGTCAGGCCGTCCGTCGCCTCGACGAAGTCGCCGCCCGGATCGACGTTCGGCAGCCGCGGCCCCGGCCGCACCCCGGTGTCCAGCACCGCCACCAGCTGGCCGTCACCACGCGAGAACTGCCATGCGCCAGGCAGATTCAGCGTTGCCTGGCTGGGCGTGACGGCCGCCGGGTCGCTGCCGGGGATGACCCCGGCGACGCTGCACGGGCCGCGCTGCTCCATCGGCTGCACCGGGCCCGGGGTCCCGCTCGGCGGTGGCACGCCCGGATCGACCTTCGGCGCCTCGATGGCCAGCGCCGAGGGGGACGTCCACAGCATGGCCACCAATGCCGCTGTGAGACAGGCTGATCCGGATCGAATCATCGATTGAGTATCCAGGTGAAGATGCCGACGAGATAGGCCATGACGGGGATGAGCGACGCGTCGAGGCCGGCCGCGACGAAGCCGGTCAGCCGGCGCACGGGAAGCGAATAGCTCTCCGGCTCGGCGATGCGCGGGTTGAGCGCCACCACGATCCACGCCGACGCCAGCGCGACGAGCACCAGCGCCGCAACCAGGGCCGCGGCGTAGCGTCCGGTCGCGGTGTAGAGCACCACCAGGACGCCCGCGGCCAGGTACGGCTGCCCGAGCAGCCACGCCTTGCACGCCGCCGAATCCCACACCCGGGCCCGCAGCACCGACGTCGCGGCCGTGGCGGCGACCACGTACCAGCCCGCGCCGCCGAGCGTTTCGGGGCGCAGCGCGATCGCCACCGACCCCAGGACGCTGAGCAGCACTGCGGCGGCGATGAATCCGTTCTGATGGGCGTCGCCGATCCGCACCCGCCGCGGCAGATCCTCGAGCACCCGCAGCGAGGGGGCCGACGGCGTGGGGTCGCCGGGCGCCGGGATGACCGGCAACGGGAAGCGCGCCCACAGCGCCGACAGCTGGGCCGCCTCGACGGTGACCAGCAGGGCGGCGACGATCAGCCCGCAGCCGATGGCGAGCGGCCGCAGGTGCCAGAGCACCTCGGCGCCCGCGGCCAGCGCCACGCCCGCGCCCACCACCGCGGTCGCGGTGAAGACGCCGACGACGCGCTCGCGTTCGGCGCCGGGAACCATCAGGGCGATCAGCGACCACGCGGTGACGCCGGCCGCGGCGAGCATGATCTGAGCCGGCCCGAACCGTCCGGGCACCGCCAACGCCAGCGCGGCGCCGATGGGCACCAGCGCGGCGATCGAGCACGCGGTCCCGGTGCGCGGCGAGCGCGTGGCGACCAGCAGGCCGACGACGGCGGTCACCGCCGCGACCACGCTGACCGCGACCAGCCCGGCCAGCGCGCCGGTGGCGACGCGGTAGGCGACCGACAGCCCGGTGGCCAGCAACGCGACCGCGATCGCCGAGGCCAGCGCCCCCCGCCGGATATGCGTTGTGCCCCAGGGCTTCAGCCGGGAGGCCGAGAAGATCATGGCGGCGTCGGCGATGTCCTCGACGATGCCGGGGGCCGCCTGGCCGACGGGCACCGGCTGCAGGGCCAGCAGGTCGCCGTCCACGACGCCGACGGTGTCCAGGCTGGCGTCCAGGCTGAAGGGCGCCCCGCCGATCGGCGCCAGGCTCAGCTGGATGGCCGCACCGAGGTCGGCGGTTCCCCGGGCGGTGTCGTCGGGGTCGCCGTTGGACGCCGCCGGAATCACCAACCGCTGGACGGCGGGCAGGATTTCGCGCAGCGGCAGCTCGGCGGGCAACGCCATCTCCGTCAGCCTGCTGTCCGCGAGGATTGCCACGCGGACGATCGGCATGACGGCGCCGGACGTCACCGGTCCCTCGATTCCTGGAACATCGTTGCTCTCTTCTCTGTTGGGTGGGTCTAGGCGTGTTGGGGGGTGAAGTCTCGGGCCAACCGCTGGCCGGGGAACCAGTCGGACTCCGGCAGTAGCGCGGTCAGCTGTTCGATCGCGACGGCGATCGCGAAGGGCGTGCCGGGCGTGAAGGTCGAGACCCACTCGCCGTCGAAGGCGCGCGACGGGCTCACCAGCACCCGTCCGGCCGCCGCGTCGACGATGCTCATCCCCACCTCGGTGGTGGCCTGCCGGCCGTCGCGGCGGCAGCCGGCGACGATTTCGACGTAGCTGCGCGGGCCGGTGAACACCGACTCCACCACCGACCGCGCGGATTGCGGGATGCCCAGGTAGTCAACGATTTCGGTGAGCGAGGCGCCCGAACGCAGCCGCTCGTCGGCCCGGGCGCCGACCCGCGCCGGCATGCTGAACTCGTCGAATCGAGCCGGTGGTCGCTGTGCGAGACCGACGCCGAGGACGGGGACCAGCGCGCGCGGATCGTCGATGTCCATGGCGGTGAACGTGATCAGCTGCGCGCTGCGCAACGCCACGATCGTCTTCGCGGTGGCGGCGGAGCGCCGCGCCACGATGCCGCGCAGCAGCTCCCCGGCTCCGCCGTCCTTGGCGGGGCCCACGTAACGCAGGTCGAGCCAGCGGTCCGGAAAGCACACCACCCTGATCCAGTCGGCGACCGCCGGGTTGACGGCTCCGCCCTCGGACACCAGACCCATCCGGGTCAGCTCGTCGCGCTGGCGCTCGAGGAACGCCCGTCGCTGGGCGGCGTCGGTGTAGGGCGAGGTGATCGCCAGAACCCATGGGAAGCTGCCCGCCCCAATGGTTTCCGCGATGAACCACGCGTGATCGACCGTCAGCTCGACGGCGTTGGGCTCAGCGATCATCGCACCGGGATTAGCCGCCCCACTTGGCGGCTTCGGCCTGGTCCCGCGCGAGCATGGACATGGTGTTGGCCTCGTGGGTGCTGGCCATCGCCTGGTAGGCGCGCACCAGACTCTCCATCGCCTGGTTCCACTGGGCCTGCCACGCCTGGTAGGTCATCCCGGTGTCGCCCTGCCAGGCGTTGGACAGCGTCGCCTGCTCGCTGGCGATGTCGGAACCGAGGCCCTGCAGCGTGCCGGCGTAGCCCGACATATCGGCGGCGTGGCTCAACATCGCCGGGTAGTTGTACATGATCTGGGACATGACAAGTCCTTTCGCGGTTGGTGGCGGCTAGCGGGGCGCGGTCAGAAGGCGGTGTAACCGGACGCGGCGGCCGCGTCGGCGGCGACGTAGGTGCCGGCGGCGTCGCCGAGGTTGGCCTGTGCGATGTCGAGCAGGGTGTTGACCCGCGCTGCGGCCTCGACGAAGCGGGCGTGCGCGGCCTGGAATGCGGCCGAGGCCTCACCCTGGTGGAACGCCTGCGCCGACATGGCTTCCTGCTCGGCCTGGCTGATGGTGCTGCGCATCAGCGCCGCCTTGGCGCCGAACGCCGACTGTGCGGCCACCAACTGTGGAATGTGAGCGTCCAACATGCTCATGGTGCGTCCTTTCTGTTCGGTCTCTTGGGGTTTCGCTGACTGCCGGGCATCGTGCTGACTGCCTTACCCCCCTTCCCTCGGCTCGGTCGGGCCCGCGGGGTCTTGGTCGGCGTCGTGGTCCCAGGTGCCGGGCGTCATCGGCATCCTCGGGCCGCCGCCGAACTCGCCGTCGGTGAGCTTGGTCAGTCCGGCCGCCCGGAAGGCGTGCTCTTTGCGCGCGGTGCCGGCGAAGCCCAGGACCCCGGCCCCGGCCCCGGACGCGACCGCGCCGGTCGGCCGCTCCTCGTCGCCGTAGACGGGGGGAACGCCGAAATCGGCGTCCATGTCCGCGAATTCGTCGGCGTGGTCGCGCATCGCGGCCCGCTTGCGCCGCCGCGCCCGCGCCTCGGCCCGGCTGGCTGCCGCGGCGCCGGCCGCCGGGATCGTCGCCGCAGGCGCCTTGGCGCCGCCGCGGCCGCCCAGCGTCGGGCCGACACCGGTCTCCGGGTCACCGCCGTAGGCGACCAGGTAGGCCGAAGTGGTCGGCGCGGGCGCCGGCGCCGGCGCGGGGGCCGCTCCGGAACCCGCGGCGACCGAAGTGGCCGGGGTCGCCGCGGGAG
Source organism: Mycobacterium sp. E2497 (assembly GCF_001668695.1). Classification (NCBI taxonomy): domain Bacteria; kingdom Bacillati; phylum Actinomycetota; class Actinomycetes; order Mycobacteriales; family Mycobacteriaceae; genus Mycobacterium; species Mycobacterium sp. E2497. Next base: position 59,017 of record NZ_LZKD01000129.1, on the reverse strand, counting down.
TCGCGACGGTGGGCGCCAGCGCGACCGCCGGCAGCAGCGACGCCGGCCTGGTCGAGGTGACAAGCGGCGTCGCCGCGGCCCCGGCCACGACCGGCGCGATCTCGGCCGGCGCGCTGAACAACGAGCTCAGGCCGATGCCGAGCAGCAGCGGAATGAGGAAGGGCGCGGTCAGGATCGCGCCCCAGGTCGGCCAGCCGACGGCGTTGAAGAACACCTGGTAGGCGACGAAGAACAGCAGCGGGCCGTTGGCGGCCAGCAGCGCGGGCAGGTTCGAGAAGAAGTTCTGCAGCATCTGCTGAATGTTCTGGAAGAAGTCCTGCAGGAACTTGGACAGCTGCTGGAAGAAGTCCGAGATCGCGTTCCCGGGATCGGACGGGCTCTGCGCGGCGTTGTTCGCCTCAGCGCCCGGCCGCACGACGGAGGGCGCCGGGGCGCTGCGCGGCGCGGAGGCCAGCGCCGCACCCGAGGTGGCCTGGTAGGCGCCCATCACGGTGGCGGCCTGCAACCACATCCGCGCGTAGTCGGCCTCGTTGAGCGCGATCGGGATGGTGTTGATGCCAAAGAAGTTCGTCGCCACCAGTACCCCGTGTACGGCATGGTTGGCGGCCAGCTCCCCCAGCGTCGGCATGGCCGCCAGGGCGGCGGTGTAGGCCGCCGCCGCGACCTCGTGCTGCGCGGCCACGCCCGCGCTGTCGGCACTGGCCTGCTGCAGCCACGCCAGGTAGGGCCCGTGCGCGGCCGCATACTGCTCGGCGGTGGGCCCTTCCCAGGCAGCCGCCTGCGTCTCCCCCAGCACACCGGTGAGTTCGGCTGCCGCCGTGGCGTATTCGGCGCTCAGCGCGGACCACGCGCCGGCGGCCGCCAGCAGCGGCCCCGGTCCCGGACCGGCGCTGAGCAGCGTCGAATGCACCTCGGGCGGCGAGGCCATCCAGACGGGCGCGACGGGGGACGTCATTTCTCAGGCGCCCGAGAACCCGTACGTCGCGGCGGCCGAGGCGTCCCCGGCGAGGTAGCTGGCGCCGGCTTCGCCGACGCCCACCCCGGCGCGGCCGAGCTCCTCGACCCCCTGGGCGGCGACGGCGGCGTGCTCCTGGCCCTGGGCGCTGAACCCGAGCGCCGTCTGCAGCGACACCGGATCCACCGCGGGCGGAACCACCGCGGTGATGGCCGGGGCGGCCGCCGCGTGCGCGGCCGCCAGCCGCGCCGTCAGCGCCTCCACCGCGGCGCTGGTCGCGGCCAGACCCTCGGGAACCACTCGCAACGTCATGACTCTCCCCTTACTGTTGCGTTTCACCGGACATCGCGGCCTCACCCACCAACGGGTTGACCAATTGCACATAGGTCGGAGCGTCGCTGTCGCCCAACAAGATCGCCCGCCCGGCCGGCAGCCGGCCGAACCGCTGGCCGCGGATCTTGCCGCTGTCCTGCGGGTTACCCGCGAGCATCAGCGTGGTCGCCTGCAAGTCGTTCAAGCGGCGCAGCAACGGGTTGGTCATCAGCGCGTGACCGGATCCGGTGGCGCGCGCCGTCACGATCACCCGCAGCCCCAAATCGGCTGCCTGTGAGAGGATTCCGATCAGCGGGGTCCACGGCCGCTGCCCGATGTACGGGCCGCTCATCGCCGGGGAGTCCGGTATCTGGTCGACGTCGTCGATGATCAGGTAGTGGGTGTGCCCCGCGTACGTCCAGCGGGCCAGCTCGCCGGGTGTCAGGCCGGCCGGCGGACGCCGCGACTCGATGAGGTTGGCCAGGCCCAGCATCGCCGGGATGACGCGGTCGACGTTGGCCGTGTATTCGTTGTCGGCGAACAACGGCTCGTCGACCAGGTGCAGCCGCCGATCCAGCACGGTGAACGCCACCCGGTCGGGCGTGGAGTTCTCGCGGATGGTGCGAATGATGTGGCGCAGCAAGGTGGTTTTCCCCGACTTGCTGTCGCCGAAGACCATCAGCAGCGGCTCGTCGGCGAAGTTGACCACGACGGGCGCGAGGTCCTCCTCGCGCTGGCCGATGACCACCTGCTCCGGGCCGCGATAAAGCGCGCCGAGGACCTCGGGGGCGAGGTTGGCCGGCAGCAGCCGCACCGGCGGCGCGGCCATGCCGGGGTAGCGGGCGTTGAGCGCACCGATCTGGTCCAGCTCCGGGGCGGCGAACAGGAAGTGCTCGGCCGCCATGGTCAGCCCGCGGCCCGGCTGGTCGTGCGGTACGGCCTCGGCGGGGCGCCGCAGCGCGCCGACGACCCGCACGTTGCTGTCCCGCGGGTCGTGCAGCTTGAGCTCGAGGCGCAGCCCGAGGCCGTCGCGCATGGCCAGCGGCACCTCGAGCCAGCTCGGGGTGGTGATCACGACGTGGATGCCGTAGGCGAGCCCGACGTTGACCAACTCGGTCACCTTGGTCAGCAACGGGTTTCGGGTGTTGAACTGGTCGGTGTTGTCGCGGCCGAACGCGTAGAGGTTGTCGATGACCAGGAACACCTCGCCGTACCCGTCGTCGGGCGCCGCGCCGCGGGCGTCGCGGAACACCTCGCGCCGCTGCCTCGACAGCAGCAGCTGCTCCAGCTCGCCGAAGGTGCGCCGGATGCGTTCGGGTTCCAGCGCGGAGGCGACGCTGCCGACGTGCGCCAGGTCTTCCAGCGCCCGTAGCTTGCCGCCGCCGTAGTCCAGGCAGTAGAACGTGACGTCGCGGGGCGAGTGCAGGCTGGCCGCCGACAGGATGAACGTCTGCAGCGCGGTCGATTTCCCGGACTTGGGGCCGCCGTGGATCACCACGTTGCCGGCCGCCGAGGTGGCGTCGAACACCAGCGGGTCGCGGCGCATCTCGAAGGGTTTGTCGATCTCGCCGAGCGGCCACTGCCACTGCCGCTGCGGCACCCCGGCCCGCGCGAGCACCGCGGTCAGCGGGATCGGCTCGTCCAGCGGCGGCAGCCACAGCTGCGGCGCCTTCGGCCCGTACTGCGCGAGCTGGTCGCCGATGGTGGCGATGAGCTTGCGCGGGGGCCCCGTGAGTTCCTCGTCTCCGACCACCGGGATGACGGTGTCCTGCTCCGGCTCCACCCGCCCGGCAGTGAACAGCTTGGGCTCCGGGGCGGCGTGCACCACAAAGGATTTGGCCCGCTGCGGCGGCTCGTAGATGCCGTCGACGTAGGTGCTGCGGAATTTGATCGGTGCCGCGCCCGGGGCGGGCACCAGGAAGCCCACGCCCTTGTGTTCCTTGCCCGATTCGATGTGGTAGGCGTCTTCCACGCCGATGATCTGGCGGGACACGCTGGGACTGGCCACCTTCAACCCGATGCGGTAGGAGGTGTTCTTGTCGATGTCCTTGATCTTGCCCACATCCAGGGTCTGCGACGCGAACAGGATGTGGATGCGGAACGAGCGGCCCTTGCGCGCAACGTAATCGAACAGCTCGGCGTATTCCGGGTGGTCGGCCAGCATCAGGGTGAACTCGTCGGCGACCACGAACAGCGTCGGAATGGGCGGCAGGTCGTGCCCCGCCGCGATCGCACCCTCGTACTCGACCACCGAGTTGAACGCGCTGCCCTGCACGCGGCGCCCGGCCTCGCGCAGCAGCGTCTCCCGGCGGGCCACCTCGCCGCGCAGCGTGTCGGCGAACCGGTCGGCCAGCGACTTCTTCTCGGCCATGTTGGAGATCACCGCGACGACCTGCGGGAAATGCCGGAAGCTGTCGGCCCCAGCCTCACCCTTGAAGTCGGCGTAGATGACGATCAGCCGGTCCGCCGAATGGGTTGTCAACAGCGACAACAGGATCGACATCAGAGTCTGGGACTTGCCGGAGCCCGTCATGCCGATCATCAGGCCGTGCGGCCCCATCCCACCCTCGGCTTCGTCCTTGAGGTCGAAGTACAGCGGCTCGCCCGTCGCCGTGACGCCGATGGGAACGCGCAACTCGTCCTCACGGCGGCGCGGCGCCCACAGGGTGGGCACGTCCAGCCGCGAGGCGTCTTCGATGCCCAGCAGCGTGGTGAAAGTGGCGCCGCGGGTGGCCGCCGAGCGCAGCCCGGTGTGGGTCGGGTTGGAGTCCCAGCGCGACAGCTGGCGCGCCAGATGGGCGGCCTCGTCGGCGCCGAGGCCGTCGGCGTCGTCGATGTAGGGTTGCCACCCGCCGGTCTGCCACCGCGTGATGGCGCCGCGCTCGACGCGCAGGATCGGCTTCTCCGGGTCCGAATACTGTTCGCGGTGCGGCGGTGTGGTGCCGCGGTGCAGGACGGTGACGCCCGCCCGGCCCAGCGCCAGCGTCGAGGTGTCCAGGTCGAAGTCGGGGTCGTCGACGACGATCAGCAGGTGCCGCAGCGCGTCGGCGGGTCCGCCGGTGAAGGCGGGGCGGTCGACGAACGCGGGGCCGAGCAGCAGGACCAGCTCGTCGGGGTTGGTGGTCAGCAGGCGGGCCGGCCCGACGCCGTCGAGCTCTCCCGGAACGTCGGTGTGCGGAAGCCATTTCAGCCAGGACCAGTCGGGGCCCTCCAGGTCGCGGGCGACCAGCGCCACGCCCAGCACGGTCGGGTCGTGCCACGTCACCGCCTGGGCGATCCAGGCGCGCATCGCCGCCCGCGCGTCGTCCTCCTCACCCAACACGGTGATCCGCGAGACCTTGGTCAGGTCGATCCCGGTGGGCACGTCGCGCACGATGCGGTGGGTGTCGAGCAGGCCGCGTAATGCGCTGTGCGACACCGGTTCCAGGTCGATCTCGTCGGCGGTGTCGTTGACCCGCAGCGCGGTGGTCAGGGGGACCTGGTGGCGGCCGGCCCGCAGCACCAGGAAGTCGGGGTCGTGCGGGTCGCGCTCCCACTGCCGGCGCGATCCGGGCACGCTCGCCAACGCCGTCGGCTCGGGGTGCGACCACTCGGCGGCGGCCCGCTGCTGGGCGGCCTGGGTGCGGATGTTGTCGCGGACCACCGACAGGTAGCGCAGGTAGTCGGCGCGTTCGGCGTCGACCTCTTCGGTGCGGGTCTTGTTGTCGTTGCCGCGATACATCGCGGTGGCCGCCAGCAGCAGCACGAACGGGAAGAACAGCGTCTGCGGGGAGATCAGCCGCATCCCGGTGGCGAACAGCGCCACGACCATGCCGACGATCAGGATCACCAGCACGTAGGGCATCGCCCGGCGCAGGAACGACGGCGGGATCACCCGCGGCAGCTCGGGGGGCGCCTCGATGTTGATGGTGCCCTTGCGGGTGACCGGCGGCGCCAGCCGGCGGCGGGCTTCGAAGATGAGTCGGCTCATCGGGGCGCTCCCTCTGCTGATGCCACGCGGCCGGGCTTGGTGTCGGGCGCCAGCCCGTCGTGCGCCAACAGCGCGTCGGCGCGCGACAGCGTCGGACCGCCGGCGAACAGCGCCAGCACCGACCACGGCACGGGCACCGCCGGCTCGCTCAGGCCAAGGGCCTCAACGGTTTTGCCGCGCCCGGCGGCCGAGCTCTCCGCCTCGTTGTCGATGCCGTAGCGCACCCCGGTGTCCGACACCCAGAACAACGACCCGGTGCCGGGCGCGCCGGCACCCCCGGTGACGGTCTGGGCGAAGTAACCGGTGCCCGGGGCCAGGGCTACCCGGGCGGCCACCAATCCGTTCTGCGGGGAGGTGCCCCCGACCAGGTCGACGGTGCGGATCGATTCGGGCACGGGCAGCGCCGAGCCGGCCAGCAGGCTCAGCGAGCTGCTGGCGGCGCCGGCCGGCTTGGTCCAATAGGCGCACGTGACAGGGTCTTTGGCCGCGTCAACGAGGGTGACCTGCCGGTCGGGATAGCGCGAGGTGTCCAGCATCCGCGACACCGGCAGCTTGGCCACCGCGTCGGCGCCCAACCGCGGCGGTTGGTCCAGGCCGTAGGAGTTGGTGTTGCGCAGGATCGCCGCGAGCACCGGGGAGATGGGCTGCAGGCCGTCCGGCAGCACCGCGTAGTAGCGGGCCCCGCCCGCCGAGTTCTGGTCCAGCGCTTCCAAGTTGAAGGACACCACGACCGCACCGATCGGTGCCGGCGCGGGGAAGCCGGCCGGGGCACCGGCATTCGGGATGGCGGGCGCCGTCAGCGCCGGCGCCTCGGGGATCGCGTTGAACAACCCGAGCGCGATCGGCCGCGGCGCGGGGATGTCGGAGTTGTTGAGCCCCAAGCCGAGCGCGTTCGTGACGGCGTGGTCGGCCAGGTTGAGCTGGCTGCGCCTGCCGTCCCAGAGCAGCCAGGTGCTGTTGCCCTTCTCGTTGGGGGAGTCCACCAGCACGGCCTGTCCGGCGTCGAGCTTGGCCGCCCGAGCGCCGCTGCTGTCGGGCCGGCCGGCGATCACCGTGACACCGGTGCTGTGCACGGCGCGCGCGGTCCCGGCGATCCCGTCGCACACCGTCCAGTCCGCATCGCGCGTGGTGTTCTGCACCATGCGCTCCGGAGCGCCCGGGATGCCGATCAGGTTGCCGCGCGGAAATCGGTCCAGTTCAGCGCTTTTCACGGTCACGGGGTTGACCGGCTTCCCGACGATCAGCCGGGCCGAGGTCAGGTTGAGCACCGGATGCAGCTGGTCGCCCACCCGGACGTAGAGGGCGGCCGTCGACCGGTCGGCGAGCACGGCGTTGGTTCCCGCCGTCCCGTTGGGCCGGATCAGCGAGAACACGAAGCAGCCCGCGAGCGCGGTGGCCAGCAGGACCACACCCATCAGCACGGCGCGCGACTGGGTGCGCAGCGGGTCGACGAGCATCCGGGTGTCGTGCAGGGCGATGCCGGAGGCGATGCGCCGCATCACGAACCGCCAGCCGCTGACCTGGTGGCGGGTGACGAAACCGCGGCGGAACTCGACCTTGTCGGGGTTGTCGTTGACCGGGGTGCGTGAGGCGAACGAACGCCGTGCGCCGTCCCACTCGCCGGACTCGTTGTTCGATGTCATGCCGGCACCGACAGCCCGAGGCCACGCAGCAACGGCTCCACCGAGTTCTCGACGTCTTGGTCGGTGATCGTCATCAGCTCCTCGTCACTGAATTCCCCGGTCCCGGCGTGATCCGAATGGTCGAGCCGGAATTCGCGTTCTTCCTCGGAGCGTTCGACGATGTTGCGGACGAACCGACCGTTGCCGGCGATGTCCAGGTTGCGCCGGGAGATGCCGTTGGCGTCCGGCGTCGATTCGGTGGCCAGCTTGGTGAACAACGCCTCCATGTGGTCGAGCGCGGCCGGCTCGAAGACGCTGTCGCGCTGCTCGGCCATCTTGGTCGCGATCTCGACGAGCTCCGGGGGTGCGTAGGAAGGGAAGTCGATGTTGCGCGTGAACCGGGACCGCAGGCCCTCGTTGGTGTCCAGGAATTTGTCCAGGTCGGCGCGGTAGCCGGCGATGATGACCACCAGCCGGTCGCGGTCGTTCTCCATCCGCGCCAGCAGGGTGTCGATCGCCACCAGCCCGAAGTCGTTCTTGGCGCCGGTGGCCACCAGGGCGTAGGCCTCGTCGAGGAACAGCACCCCGTCCAGTGCGCTGTCGATGATCGCGTTGGTCTTGGCCTCGGTCTCGCCGATGTGCTGGCCGATCAGGTCGGCGCGGTGCACTTCCCGGATGTTCTCCCGCTTCAAAAGCCCCAGCCCGCAATAGATCTTCGCGACCACGCGGGCGATGGTGGTCTTGCCGGTGCCGGGCGGTCCGGCGAAGACGAGGTGATGGGCGCGCTGCGCGACGGCCAGCCCCCGCTGCTTGCGCACGAGTTCCATGGCCACCGAGCTCTTCAGCCGCGACACCTGGTTCTTGACCTCGTCCAGGCCGATGAACTCGGCGAGCTGGAGTTCGGCCTCGTGCAGCAGCACGGACTTGCGTTCGTGGGCCGCGGGGTCGACGAAGTCCTCGGCGCTGGGCTCGGTCTCCGGATCCCAGGGATCGGTGCGCGCATCGATCCGGGCCGCGTTGGTGGTCACGATCCCGAAGCTGGTGTCGGACAGGGCCTGTTCGATCTGTTCGTTTTCCGGATGGGCCGCATACAGGTCCTGCAGCACCTCACTCGCCGAGTCCTCGTCGACGTGCGCGCGCAGCACCAGCGCCTTGGCCAGCGCCCCGTCGACCGCCGCCACCGCGACGGGACCGTCGGGTTCCTCGAGATAGGACAGCGCCGGGGCGAACATGCCCAGCCGCGCGAGGGCGGTGCCCAGCGCGATCCTGGCCGCGTGGGCGAAGGCTTCGTCGAGGCCGGCGTCGTTGACGACCGGTGTGAGGAGCTTGACGACGTCCGACCACCGCTCGGCGCGGTAATGGACGACGACGGCGACCCAGCGAGCTTCGTGCCAGTTCGGGCGGCGCGCGGTCAGGCCGGTGACGATCCGGTCGGCGTCGGCGAACCGTCCGGCGGTCCCGAGGGCCGCCGCGTAGGCGAGGTGGAACTCGTCGGGGGTGGCGGCGCGGAACTGCAGATAGAGGCCGGTGTCGTAGCGGAAGCCGAGCGCGCCGGGCGCCAGGTCCACCCTGCGCTGCAACGCACCGGTCGTCGCCGCGGTCCGCGCCACCGCCTCCAGCACCCGCGCGGACGTGTCACCGGCGGCCGCCAGCCCGGTCCAGGCGTCGCACTGGTCGTGGGCGATGCGGGTCAGCGCCGTGAACCCGGAGCGGGCGGCGGCCAGGTCGGCCGGGCGCTGCCGCTGGTACACCGAGAGGCCGAGCGCGCGGCAGCACGTGGCGAACCGGCTCACGACGTCGCCGTCGACCCGGGCCTCCGCGCGGGAATTGACGGGCTGAGCGGCCAGCACGCCGGTGTCACCGAGTTCCACGGCCACGTCTTTCCATTTGTGTAGCCTCCCCTAACTTGACCCGCCTGAAGTTAGCATTGCATAAGCTAAGTGTCGAGGCGTCGGGGGCCATCGGCGTCACCACGCCACACCCCGGTCGATTCCGCTGATAAGGATGCTAACCAGGACAATTGGCCGCATTTTCGGTCTTAATCTCCGTCTCAGTAGGTTGGCAGGCCCTTGGCAGTCGCTTCTAAGCGGTCGAGCTTATCGAAAATCATTTTCATTATCAATCCGGGCGGTGCCCACTTTGGACCGCCGGACAAGGCAGTAGTCGTCCGTCGCACCGGGAAAGTTCCGGTCCCGATCGGTTTCGTCAGTCCGGTGCCCAATTGCCCGGCAACATGGGCAGCGACGGGCCGCCGCCGAAATCGTCGCCGGCGAGCGTCGCGAGTCCGGACGCGTCGGTGCCGCCCTTGCTCGCGGTCCCGGCGAAACCCAATGGCCCCGCACCCCGGTCCGAAGCCACCGATGACGCGACTCCTGCGAACGCATCCGCCTCCGGGCCGGTGTCCGGCTCCAGGTCCGCGTATTCGTAACCGCGGTAGTGATCCTGCATCGCCGCCCGCCGGCGCCGCCGGGCCCGCCGCTGGTCCCGCGCCGATGCCGCCGCCACCGCCGCGGCCGCGGCGGAATCGGGCTCCGGCGCCTTGCGTTGCGCGCCGGCGCCCATGCCCGTGCCCGACCCGAGGGTCGGACCGCCCACCAGGTAGGGGAAGGGGGCGCTCCCGATGCCGGCGGGCGGTGGCGGGGTTCCGGTCGCCGGCACCGAGGTGGGTGCGGGGGCTTGGGCCGGGGTGGCGGTCGACGGCGCCGGGGCGGTGGCCGTGATGCCCACCGGCGAACCGGCGGCCACCGCGGGCATTTTCGGGGCCTCGGATACCGGTGCGGCGGCCGCGACCGGGGCGGGAACCGGCTCGGGCTGGATCGCGGCCAACGCCGTGAGGCTGGCGAGGCCTCCCGCGGCTCCGACCGGCACGACAAACGGAACCGCCAGGAGCTGGGGGAACGCCTGGAATACCTCGATTAGATGGGTGAACTCGTCCGCGATCAGCAGGCCGATGTCGTGCAGGAGTTGCGTCAACGCCGCGGACGGATTCTCGGGAAATTCCTCCAGATCCCTTCCGATGGTCTGGAAAATCTCCAGGAAGCGGTTGATCCACCAGCTCAGCTGGTACGGGTTGCCGGAGTCGTTGTCGATGATGTCGTCGTTGCCGCTGTCGTCCTCTTCGCCGGTGCTGTCGGCCTGGACGATGGTGGGAGCCGGGTCGGTTTGCGGCGTCGACGCCACCGCCATCGTGGAGACCGCCTGGTACGTGGACATCGTGGTGGCCGCCTGGACCCACATGCGCGCGTAGTCGGCCTCGTTGACCGCGATCGGAATCGTGTTGATACCGAAGAAGTTCGTCGCCACCAGCGCGCCGTGCATCGCGTGGTTGGCGGCCAGCTCCGGCAAGGTCGGCATGGCGCCGAGCGCCGCGGTGTAGGCCGTCGCCGCGGTCTCGTGCCGGGCGGCGGCCGCGGCACTGTCGGCGCTGGCCCGCGTCAGCCACGCCAGGTAGGGCGCGTGGGCGGCCACGTACTGCTCGGCGGTGGGGCCCTCCCACGCCCCGGCCTGCGCCGCCGCCAAGGTCGCGGACAGCTCGTCGGCCGCCGACGCGTAGGTCGCGCTCAGCGAGCTCCAGGAGGCCGCCGCGGCCAGCAGGCCGGCCGGGCCGGGGCCGCTGCTCAGCTGCGCCGAATGAACCTCCGGCGGCAGCGCCATCCACACGGGGGCGGTCACCCTCGACCGCCGGCCGGGCCATCGAAAAAAGCGCGCAACGTCACGCCGGAACTCCTCGCCGGGCCGAGACCGACGCCGCCCGGGCTGTTGGGCGGCGCACCGATCAGCCCGGTAGTAGTCGGAGGCCGGCGCGAAAAAGTTCCGGCGCGCGGTCAACTCATGGCGAACTCATCGCGAGCCCGGCGGCGGTCAGCCTTTGACCGCGCCCACCAGGGTGTTACGCGCGACCATCGGCCCGGCGTCGATGTCCGGGCCAGGAACCGGCCTGCCGTTCTGGCGCAGAAAGTCGGCCAGCGGGGTGCCGACCGCGGTCCACCCGCGCTCCCCGAACCATTCGGTCGCGGGGGCGACCCGCTCGTTGTAGACCAGCTGGTAGAAGGGCCGCTCGGCGCCTTCGGCCATCTTGGCGCGCTCTTCCTCGCGCTTGGCCTCGAAGTCGTCCTGGTCGAGGGGGGCCCCGTCCTCGACGGCGACGTGGCTGCCCGGGGCGGCCAGGCCGTCGATGCCGGTGAACAGCTGCTCCTGCGCGGTGGCCGGGAGGTAGATCAGCAGGCCCTCGGCTATCCAGGCCGACGGCAGGGCGGCGTCGAAGCCGCTGTCGCGCAACGCTTGCGGCCAGTCGTCGCGCAGGTCCACCGCGATCTCGCGGCGCTCCGCGTTCGGCCGCGCACCCTGCCCGGTGAGCACCTCGCGCTTGAAGTCGAGGACCTGCGGCTGGTCCAGCTCGAAGATGGTCGTGCCGGCTGGCCAGTCCAGGCGGTAGGCGCGGGAGTCCAGCCCCGCCGCGAGGATCACCACCTGCCGGACGCCGGCGCCGGCGGCGCGGCGGAAATATTCGTCGAAGTACTTGGTGCGGGCGCCCTGGAAGTTGACGAAATGCTGGCCGAAGTCGGCCGTGGTCAGCTCGTGATCGGGGGCCTTGCCGTCCAGGACGTCGGCCGCCCACCCGCCCACGGCGCGGCAGAACACCTCCGCATAGGGGTCGACGGCCAGCGGGTCCGGCTTGCGGGCCTCCAGCGCCCGCGCAGTCGCCACGAACAACGCCGTCGAACCGACACTCGTTGTGATATCCCAGGTATCGCCTTCACTACGCATGTAGTCGACAGTACCGGCCGCAGATGTGCCGATTTCCGTGGCGCGCAACGCCTACGGTGAGCGCGGGCGCCACCGCCCCCGGCCGACGCGTCCGCGTGGCCGTCGTGTTGAGAACCGGCCCGCCGAAGGGCACTCAGCCGGCCGCGTCGTCGCCCGGATCGGCTGGCCGGTGACCAGGATGACGGGCGTCCGCATCGCGCTCCTTATTGATAATCATTTTCATCTTGTCTGTGGATGCGGTACCGTCTGTATCAGGCCTTGTCGAAAATCATTTTCAATAAGCGGGACATGGAGGTACACGATGTCGGCGCACTGCCAGGTGACCGGCCGGACACCGAGTTTCGGTAATGCGGTGTCACATTCGCATCGCCGGACCCGCCGGCGCTGGTCACCCAACATTCAACTCAAGACGTACTACCTGCCATCCGAGGGACGCCGCATTCGGCTGCGGGTCAGCGCGAAGGGCATCAAGGTCGTCGACCGCGACGGGATCGAGGCAGTCGTGGCCCGACTGCGTCGACAGGGGCACCGAATCTGATGGCCCGCAACGAGATTCGCCTCATCGTCAAATTGCGGTCGACGGCGGGCACCGGCTACACCTACGTGACCCGCAAGAACCGGCGCAACGACCCCGACCGACTGGTGCTGCGCAAGTACGACCCGGTCGTCCGCCGCCATGTCGACTTTCGCGAGGAACGCTGAACATGGCCAAGAGATCCAAAATCGTGAAGAACGAGCGCCGGCGCGCCATCGTGGCGCGCTACGCCCCGCGCCGGGCCGAACTCAAGGAAACCATCCGCTCGCGTCAGAGCACCCCCGACCAACGGGCCGCGGCGCAACGGGAGCTGTCCCGCCAGCCCCGCGATGCCAGCCCGGTGCGCCTGCGCAACCGGGATGCGGTAGACGGACGCCCGCGTGGGCATCTGCGCAAATTCGGGTTGTCGAGGGTGCGGGTGCGCGAGCTGGCCCACGCGGGTCAGCTCCCCGGAGTGCGAAAGGCAAGCTGGTGAGCGGCAAGAATGCCCAGCGCAGACGTCGTCTCGCCCAGCCGGATGTCAAGTCCGGGAAGAGAAACCTGCTCACCAGCCTGGGTCTGCGCAAAGTCGACTACAAGGACACCGCGTCGCTGCGCGTATTCATCTCCGAGCGCGGCAAGATCCGCGCGCGCCACGTCACCGGCCTGACCGTCCAACAGCAGCGACAGGTGGCGACGGCCATCAAGAACGCCCGCGAGATGGCGCTGCTGCCCTACCCCGGCACGGGACGTTGACCTCGCCGCGGCGCGGCACCGACCGCCCCTTCACCCTGATTGTCTGCGCCGCTTGCGCGTCCCATCACCGGCTCTCGGTGATCGACGAACTACGGCCCGCGATCCGGCGCTGCCCTCACGCCATGCTCGTCTCGGCCGCGTGCATGCTGGGGCCGGTGACGTGCGCGTCCCGGCCGACGGGGCGCGGCGTCATGGCCGTCGTGCAGCCCTGCACGAAAGACCGGGCGGCATGCGGGCCACCTCACTGGATCGGACCCATCGCCAGCAGCCAGCAGGCCGCGGCCCTGCGTGACTGGCTGGAACGCGGCCAGTGGGAGACCGCTCCGATCCCCGAAGAACTTGGCAATCACCACCTTTGGGCTACCAGCCTGCGCCGCAGCAACTGACCCGCCGAGCCTGCCAGCCGCGTTGTCCGCGAGGGTTTGCCGGGGATTCCCGGGCGTGCGCTACCGCGTAGCGTTGCCACCGTCATCGTCCCAGGTGCCCGGCATCATGGGAACCCTTGGGCCGGTGCCGAACTCGTCACCGGCCAGCGTGGTCAATCCCAATGCCGCGGTGGCCTCCTCGCGGTGGGCGGTCCCGGCGAACCCCAGCTTCCCCGCCCCGTGGTCGGAGGCGACCGACGCCGCCCCGGCACCCGGCGCACCCCAATCCGGGTCGACGTCGACATTCATGTCCGCGAACTCGTCGCCGTAGTCGCGGCTGATCGCCCGCCTGCGGCGGCGCGCCCTGGCCTGCTTCCGCACGGCCGCGGCCGCCGCCGCGGCGGCGCTATCGGGTTCCGGCGCTTTCCTTTTGGCACTCGAGCTGGCCGCCGCGCCCATCCCGGAGCCGGTCCCGATGCCCGGCGGGGCCACCACGTAGGGCGGCGCGAAACCCGCCGGGTGCGGCGGCGGGGTGGGTGGCGCGGTCGTGGCCACAGTGGTCGCCGTCGGCGCGGGAGCGGACGCCGGCGCCGAGGCGGGCGCCGCCGCCGGCGCAGCGGCGGTCGGTGTCATCGCGACGGCCGGCATCGGGGCGGGTGGTGGGGCGGGCGCCGGCACCGGCGCCGGCAAGACCTGGGGCTGAGGTATCCCGGCCAGGCCGGCCAGCCCGGCGAAGCCGGCGACGGCGCCGAAGGGGGCGACCGCGAGCAGCACCGCGGGGGCCAGCAGCTGCGGTGCCGTGGTCAGGATCTCGAGGATGTGGGTCGGCCAGTCGAACAGCATGAGCTGAACGATGTATTGGAAGGCCAGCGCCGGATTGTGCACCAGGTAGTAGCCGAACTGCTCGAAATCCTCGAGCAGTTCCAGCGCTCGAACGACCCACCAAATCGGTTCTGACGCATTGGTGTAGGAGTCATAGGTCAGGCCGTTCAGCGTACCTTGGGCCGGATCCCAGTTGATGCCGAAGTTCTTCAGGATTTGCGCAATGAAGTCGTTGAGCGGATTGTCGATCGTAGGGTCGTGGTCCACGTTCGACGAACTATCGGCTGAAGCGTCCGACTTCACTATCTGCGGCGCGGGGTCGGTCTGCGGTGTCGCCGCGACGGCCGCGGTCGAGGCCGCCTGGTAGGTGGTCATGGTGGCGGCCGCCTGCACCCACATCCGCGCGTAGTCGGCCTCGTTGACCGCGATCGGAATCGTGTTCACGCCAAAGAAATTCGTCGCCACCAAAGCGCCGTGGATGGCGTGGTTGGCGGCGAGTTCCGGCAGCGTCGGCATGGCCGCCAACGCCGCGGTGTAGGCGACGGCGGCGGTCTGGTGTTCGGCGGCCGCCGCGGCGCTGTCCGCGCCCGCCCGCGTGAGCCACGCGAGGTAGGGCGCATGCGCGGCGACGTACGACTCCGCGCTGGGCCCCTGCCACGAGCCGGCCTGCGCCGCGGCCAAGACGCCGCTGAGTTGCGCTGCGGCCGAGGCGTATTCGGTGCTCAGGTCGGACCATGCGCCCGCCGCCGCGAGCAGCGATGCCGGGCCGGGGCCGCTGCTGAGCAACGCGGAGTGCACCTCGGGTGGCGAGGCCATCCAGATCGGTGCCGTCATAGGTACTCCTCAGACTGGGAAGGCTTACCAGGCAGAGGAGAGCTTAATGAATATGATTGTCGTTATCAACACGGCCGGGTTCGGCCGCCGCGCGCGTCAGACCAGTGGGCGCCCCGTCCTGATCCGGCGGTCGACGTCGGCCAGTAGGACGTTGAACGGGAATCGGCGAACGAACCGCGGTAGGCGCCGGTTCACCAGGGCGAGCGCCGCAATCAGCCGTTCGAAGCGCCGTTGCCTGGCGGCGTCCCAGGGCAGGCGCATCTCGTCGCGGAACCGCTGCGGCAGAAAGCCCGTGGTGACGAGCAACGCGAAGTTGTCGCAGGCGCGCTGCAGCCGGCGCGGGAGCGCCAGTCCCGGCATGCGGCCGGCGGCGATGGGATACAGGTATTCGCGGACCGCGTCGTCGATGTGCACCTTGGCCAGCGACTCCTCCCAATATCGGTCGAACGCGGCCCGGTCCGCCGGCCACATCTCGGGCGGCACCTGCAGGGTGGTGGCCAGCGCCATGCCCTCCCGGTAGTGGCGGTCGGCGTCCTCACCGTCCAGCTCGCCGATGAACATGCGGTAGATGTCGACCCCGCCCTTGTACAGGCACGCCCCCACCCACAGCTGCAGGGCGGGGTCGAAAGCGTTGTACTGCACCGGGCTTTCGGGGGTGGAGTAGACCTGCGCGTGGGCGCGGTTCACCGCGCGGCGGAAGGCCTCCTTCTGGGTGTCGCTGCCGTTGGTCGCCACGGCCAGGTAGGTGAAGGTGGTACGTGCGCGCTTGATCGGATGCAGGTCGACGCGGCCGCTCTCGACGCGGCTCTCCATGACGCCGTAGCCGACACCGGGACGCGCCAACTGCATGACCACGTTCGCCGGGCCGGCCAACAGCGCGACGCCCATCAACCCCTCGTCGATGCCGAGCGCCAACCGGCGCCGCCGCGCCGGGGATGGCCGGGGCGGGTCGGCGATGGGGCGCTCGACATGCCGAGCCGGTTCCTGAACAGCCTCGCGGATCGCCATCGTCATCCCCTCCCGCGGCACTGCCGCCAATGTGAGAACGGCTGTTTCCTGATATTGTCGCGGCGCCCCGCCGGTGTCAAGATGGGTGGCATGAGCGAGACCTCCAGCGCGCGGCCCTACCGCGGCGTCGAGGCCGCGCAGCGCCTGGCCACGCGGCGCAACCGCCTCTTGGCCGCGGGCCTCGAGCTGCTCGGCGCCGAGCAACAGAGCGTCTCGGCGGTCACCGTCCGCGGCGTGTGCCGTGAGGCCGGGTTGGCGGCCCGGTACTTCTACGAGAGCTTCGCCGACAAAGACGAATTCGTCGGCTCCGTCTTCGATTGGGTGGTTGCCCAGCTGGCCGCCACCACGCAGGCCGCGGTGACGGCGGTGCCGGCGCACGAGCAGACGCGAGCGGGGATGGCCAACATCGTGCACACCATCGCCGACGACGCCCGGCTCGGGCGCCTGCTGTTCAGCACGCAGCTTGCCGATCCGGTGATCGTGCGCAAGCGCGCCGAATCCAGCGCGTTGTTCGCCATGCTGTCCGGCCAGCACGTCGGGGACGCGATGCGGGTTCCGGCAAACGACCGCATCAAGGCGGCGGCGCACTTCGTGGTCGGCGGCGTAGGGCAGACCATCAGCGCCTGGCTCGCCGGCGACGTCCGGCTCGAACCCGACCAGCTCATCGATCACCTGGCCGCCCTGCTCGACGAGCTCGCCGAGCCAAGGCTCTATCGCACCAAGGAATCCCGGGCGGCGGCCGACGCCTAGCGGGTGCTTACGCCGGGCAGGCCGTGCGCCAGGCCGTGGTGGCCGTCAGCCCGAAGTCGCTCAGCGCATCTGAAACGTTGGCTCGTAGTTGCTCAATCGAGTTGTGTCGACCGAGCTCGTAGGCGAGGAACGAGACGAACACCCGGCCGTGCACCCGCCCCGACAACAACGCCAGTGCCCCGTTGGTGCGGTACATGGTCGCGGTGGTCACCCCCGGGTACACCGTCCGCATGGCGAAGTGATCGGCCTCGGTGCCGTCCGCCCGGTTGACGGCCGGGTCCAGCGTCCCGAGGTTTGACGACACGACGGTGATCGCGCTGCCGGTGACCACGCCGATCAGCCGCCGCATGACGCGCTTCGGGATCAGCGGAATCAGCGGCAGCAAGGCCCAGCGCTCGTCGGGCTCGTCCAGGTGGCGGGACAGGGCTTCCTTGACCCTGGTGCGGATCTCGCGCAGGTCGGTCGTCGCCGGAGCGGGGTCGACCGTGATGTCGACATTGACGACCGCGTTCGCGCGGGTGTCGCCCGGGGTGCGCTCGTTGACCGGCATTCCCACGTTGACCGTTCCGTCCGCGGCGACTCGCCCGACTCGTCGGGCGAGGTGGGCGGCCAGTCCAGCGAGCAGCGCGTTGCTCGTCCCCCCGAGTGCCTGCGCGCGCGCGTCCCACTCGTCGGCGTTGATGAACAGCGTCGCCATGGGCAGCGTGATGAGCTCGTCCGCCCCGACGGGCGGCGCGGGCCGCTTGGCGGCCGGCGACGCGGCGGCGCCGGCGTGGCGTGCAGTCCCGGCCAGGCGGATCGCGGCAACCACGGCGCGGCCCACGCTTGATGCGTCGCATGCGGTTTGGTGTGCGTCCTCGCGCACGGCCCGCCACCGCAGCCGTGCCGCCGGGGGCGGCCAGTCGATGGTGTCGTCGCGGCCGCACGCCGCGTCCGCCAACGCCTCGCACAGCCCGACGCCGTCGGTGAGGCAATGGGTGGTCACCAGGCTCACCGCCGCGCCGCCGTCGGTCAAGGGGAGCAGGGCAAGGTGGAATCCGGGCCCGTGCTCGGCATCGGGTCGCTTATCCGCCTGTTCCTCCAGCCAGTCGCCGATCGCCTCACGGGGCCGTGGCGCAGCGACGATCTCGAGCTCCGACTGAACGGTGGGAGCCACCCAGCGATGCCTGCCGAACGGCAAGGGGGACCGTTCGATGCGGCGACGCAGCCGACCCCGACCGAGATGGCGATGAAACCTTCGCAGCCCGTCGACGTCGACGGCGCGGTCGTATACCCAGATGCACTGCAGCACACTGGTGGTGGCGGTCGCCCGCTCGCCGAGGAACATGGTCTGGTCGGCCAGGTCAAGCACGTTGCTCATCATCCCGACTCCCGCCGTCTCGTGCGTCTAGGCCGCAACGACATCGGGCTGGTCGGGGGTGGTCTCGATCACCCGGGCGAATTCCCGGATCAGCGCCGCCAGGTAGCGCTGCACCGACTCGCGGGCTATCTCGTTGTCCGGGAAGGAGATCGTCACCGTGGTGCGTTCCACGTGCCGGTTGATCCACATGTTGATCCCGCCGGCGGACAGGCTGTCGCCATAGGTCCCGAAATTCATCTCCGTCCACATCCCGACAAGGGGGATCTTTCGAAAGTCGAGGAACGACAACATCATCGGCAGTTGCGTGGGCAGCTTGATGCCCAGCTGATCCGGGGTCGCCAACTCCAGCACGCGCTCGACCGGCACGGCGGCGAGGTCCTTGGCGGAGTCGAAGGATTTCTGAGCCGCCCGTGCCGCCTCGGGGAACGAGTCGCCGGCCGTCGGAACCGTCACGGGGATCAGGCTGGCGAACCATCCCACCGTCATGGTGTCGACGCCCATGTCTCGGGTGTCCCTGGCCGTGAACCCGAAATAGGTTTCCTTGCCGGTCAATTGGCGCTCCGCCAACGCCGTGCAAGCCAGGACTCCCCCGATGAACCGGGCACCGGCTGCGCAACACGCGGCGTCGAACGACTCCGTCCCCGCGGCGTCGAGCAAGTCGACCGTGACCAGGTCGCCCTTGCAGCTGGCCCATGTGTCGCCCAGCGGCAGCGGAAAGCTCGGCCAGTCACCGTCGGCCTCACGCGCGAACGCAATCCAGTCCTTGACCTCCGGGGACGACAGGGTCAGGCTCGCCGCCCTCTCCCGCTGCCGCACGGTGTAGTCGCGGTAACTTCTCAGCTCGCGGGGTGCGGGAAGCTCGCCACCTTGCGCACCCAGCACCAGCTCTTGGTACGTCAGGTGGATGTCGAGGAAGATCAGCGCGGCGGACACGCCGTCGATGTGCAGGTGGTCGACGCTGGCGTAGAAGGTGAAGTGGTCGGGCCCCTGGACGACTCCGTAGGTGAAGCAGCCCCATCCGAGCGTCCCGGGCGTCGTCGTCAAGACGTGCGCACGCGCCTGTTCGGGGCTCATCTGTCCGAACGCCGTCGGAGCGAATTCGATGACCCCGGGGTCGGCGATCGCGCGGCGGACGATGACGCCTTCGACGATCTCGAACCAGCTGTGGTAGGTGTCCTGACCACGGACATGGGCGTTGATCGCCGCCGTCATCGCCGGGATGTCACACGTGCCGGGAATGTCCCACGCCACCACCATCAACCGGGGCAGCTGTCGGTTCATCGTGTCGCCGAGGTGGGCGGTCCAGAGGTGTTGAGTCTGCTGATAACTCGGAACCAAATCGCTCAATGGCGCGGTGCGAGCCGCTTCGTGCGCCGCGGGCGTGGCCGTCCACGTGGTCAGTGGTCCGTGCGGCGGTTCCCATTCGTAGATGTTCCCGAGTGCGACCATTTCTTGATCCTCGCTCTGTGAGGTGCTGATTCCGTTGTGCGGCAAGGGGGTACCGGAAACCCATTCCCGAATGGGTTTTATGCGCAATATGAATTCAATTTCGTACCGGGGAGCTTCGCGAACTGATTTTCGTGTGTGGAGTTGAACCTACGGTCGTCGCTCGTACCCCCGAGTCGCTGTTGTTGGACGCTAGTACAGGAACGCGAGGATTACGCGGTTTTGGACAAGATTCGCAATCCCGCGCGCTGTCGCGGCGACGCCGGTAATCTGCTCTCTCCGGAGCAAACGACCGCACCCGCTCAGGGCAACAGCGGCAGCTGCCACAGCCGCATCCCGGGATCCAGCAGCCAGAACCGCTCCATGGTCAGGCGCATGAGCCGCAGCGCGCTGAAGATCATGAAGGCGGCCAGCGGCAGCTCGACCAGCACAGCGGTGGCCACCGACAGCCAGACGTCCCTGGGGCCTGCGGTCATCAGGTCGAACCATGCGTCGCAGATCAGGAGCACACCGGTGGTGAACGCGGCCGGGATCAGCACCTGGCGGCGCAGGTAGCCCAACACGGCCGTCGCCGCCATGAAGACCATCAACAACACGTCGTAGCCCATCCAGGTGAGGGGCCAGTTGTGCACGACGTAGTTCTCCGGCAGCGTCGTGGACAGATAGCCCAGCCAGGGGATCATCACCGCCGAGCCACCGGCCATCAGGCTCAACCGGATTCGCCGCACGCGGGCCAGGAACACGGGGTCGACGATGTCGCTCACGGGTTGTTCCAGCCGGGTGATCAGGTCACGCCGCTCCCCGGGCGTCAGGGCCGCGATCCGGGCGTCGGAGAGGATGCCCTCGGTCACGGCCGGCCGGCCGGCACCGCGGGCCGGCGGTCGGCCGCAGTCTTCGGCACCGTGCTCGCATCGCTGCTATCGAATTCCTTGACCCAGCAAGCGAATTCGAGCGTGATGCCGTCGGGGTCCTGGAAGTAGAACGAACGCACGTACACCCCGGGATGCACCGTGGCGGACACCTGCATGGGGCTCTCGTCGTGGTTGAGCACCGGCCCCACCCGCACACCCTTCTCCTTGAGGCGCTGGCGGTAGGCGTCGAACTTCTCGGCCGGCACGTGGAATGCCAGGTGGTTCATGGTGCTCACCGCGCTGGTGATGTCGCCGATGCCGGGGATGGCGCCCGGCGACGAGATGCCCGGCACCCGGTCGGGAG
Organism: Mycobacterium sp. E2497; assembly: GCF_001668695.1. Taxonomy (NCBI): domain Bacteria; kingdom Bacillati; phylum Actinomycetota; class Actinomycetes; order Mycobacteriales; family Mycobacteriaceae; genus Mycobacterium; species Mycobacterium sp. E2497. The sequence continues at coordinate 38,321 of NZ_LZKD01000129.1, read as the reverse complement.
CGTCGGCGAACCAGAAGAATGCGACGCAGTCGCCGTTGCCCGCGTCGAAGAAGAAATGCTGGCCCGCGCCCCCGGGCAGGTCCAGCGACTTGATCAACGGCATGCCCAGGATGTTGGTGTAGAAGTCCACGGTGCGGGCCATGTCCGAGCAAACGAGCGCGACGTGGTTGATCCCGCCGAGTTCGAATTCCGTGTTGGTGTTGTGGGGCTTGATCATCGCAGTTCCCCTCCGTCCCGGCGTGGGAAATCCTGGCCAAGATGTAATTGAAGAATCTAACATCAGCTTCAGTTTTCTCCGAGATGTCCGTCGCCAGCAGGGCCGCCGAAATGACTCTTCACACCGGTGCCGCGGGAGTGCGCCGCGAGTTCGTCGGTTTGCCGTCGCCCACCGCCGGGCGCGCCGGTGCGGGCGGGCATCCCTGCCAGGGTCTGTACCACCGCGGGGAGGGCCACAAGCCCACGGTGGCGATGATCGCCACCCACTACCAGATCGACTTCTCCGAGCACTACCTCGCCGACTACATGGCCACCCGCGGGATCGGGTTTCTCGGCTGGAATACCAGGTTCCGCGGCTTCGAGAGCAGCTTCCTGCTCGACCATGCGCTGGTGGACATCGGCGTGGGAGTGCGCTGGCTGCGCGAGGTGCAGGGGGTGGAAACGGTTGTGCTGCTCGGCAATTCGGGTGGCGGATCGTTGATGGCCGCGTATCAGTCGCAGGCCGTGGCGCCGAACGTGACCCCGCCGGAGGGGATGCGACCCGCGACGGGCCTGACCGAGTTGCCCGCCGCCGACGGCTACGTGGCCACCGCGGCCCATCCCGGGCGGCCGGACGTGCTGACGGCCTGGATGGACGCCGCCGTCGTCGACGAGAACGACCCCGTCGCCACCGACGCCGACCTCGACCTGTTCAACGAGCGCAACGGCCCGCCGTACGCGCCGGAGTTCCTGGCCCGCTACCGCCGTGCGCAAACGGCGCGCAACCACGCCATCACCGACTGGGCGGAGCGGGAGCTCAAACGCGTTCGCGCGGCGGGATTTTCCGACCGTCCGTTCAGCGTCATGCGCACCTGGGCGGACCCCCGCATGGTGGATGCCGGCATCGAGCCCACGCGGCGCCAACCGAACATGTGCTATGCCGGCGTCCCGGCGAAGGCCAACCGGTCCGCACACGGGATCGCGGCGGCCTGCACCCTGCGCAACTGGCTGGGCATGTGGAGCCTGCGGGTGGCGCAGACCCGGGCCGAGCCACACCTGGCCCGCATCACCTGCCCCGCCCTGGTGATCAACGCCGAGGCCGACACCGGTGTGTTCCCGTCCGACGCCCAGCGTATTTTCGCCGCGCTCGCCGGCCCCGACAAGACCGAGGCGTCGATCGACAGCGATCACTACTTCACCACCCCGGGCGCCCGCGACGAGCAAGCCGACATCATCGCCGACTGGATCGCCAAGCGGTTTCGCTGAGACCCGTCGCCACCCGACCGACCCCTGTGGTCAACCAACCGACCGGTTGTTAGTTTGGAAGCTGCCCGGCCGAGACGGAACCCGAAAGCATGGGAAGGCGACCAATGCCGATCGCTATCACTCCTGAGCATCAAGACCTGGCCGATTCGGTGCGGTCGCTGGTGGCGCGCATCGCGCCGTCCGAGGCATTGCACGCGGCCATGGAAACGCCGATCGACAATCCCCCGCCGTACTGGCAAGCCGCCGCGGACCAGGGCCTGCAGGGCCTGCACCTGGCCGAGTCCGTGGGTGGGCAGGGCTTCGGCATCCTCGAGCTGGCCATCGTGCTGGCCGAGTTCGGCTACGGCGCGGTGCCCGGGCCTTTCGTGCCGTCGGCGATCGCCAGCGCCCTGATCTCCGCCAGCGATCCGCACGCCAAGGTCCTCTCCGAGCTGGCGTCCGGCGCGGCCATCGCCGCATACGCGATGGACTGCTGCGGGCTCACCGCCACCCGCCAGGGTGACACGCTGGTGCTCCGCGGCGAGGTCCGCGCGGTGCCCGCGGCGGCGCAGGCCTCCGTGCTGGTGCTGCCGGTCGCCATCGACAGCGGCGAGGAATGGGTGGTGCTGCGCGCCGAGGAACTCGAGATCGAGCCGGTGCGAAGCATCGACCCGCTGCGCCCCGTCGCCCATGTGCGCGCCAACGCCGTCGAGGTGGGCGCAGACGCCGCATTGGGCAACCTGAGCATGGCGACCGCGCACGCGTTGATGACGACGCTGCTGTCCGCCGAGGCGATCGGGGTGGCGCGCTGGGCGACCGACACCGCGTCGCACTACGCCAAGATCCGCGAGCAGTTCGGCAGGCCGATCGGGCAGTTCCAGGCCATCAAACACAAGTGCGCGGAAATGATCGCCGACACCGAGCGGGCCACCGCGGCGGTGTGGGACGCCGCCCGCGCCATCGACGAGGCACGCGAAAACGCTTGGGAAATCAGCGCTTCCAACGTCGAGTTCGCGGCAGCCGTGGCGGCGACGCTGGCGCCGGCGGCCGCCCAACGGTGCACGCAGGACTGCATCCAGGTGCACGGCGGGATCGGCTTCACCTGGGAGCACGACACGAACGTGTACTACCGCCGGGCGCTGATGCTGGCCGCCTCCTTCGGCCGCGGTTCGGAGTACCCGCAGAAAGTGGTGCACACCGCCACCAGCACCGGGCTCCGGCCGGTCGACATCGACCTCGACCCCGACACCGAGAAGCTGCGCGACGAGATCCGCGCCGAGGTGGGCGCGCTGAAGGCGATGGAGCGCGACCGGCGCAGGGTCGCCATCGCCGAGGGCGGCTGGACCCTGCCGTATCTGCCGAGGCCGTGGGGGCGCGCCGCCGGTCCGGTGGAGCAGATCATCATCGCCCAGGAGTTCACCGCGGGCCGCGTCAAGCGCCCGCAGATGGGCATCGCGACCTGGATCATCCCGTCGATCGTCGCGTTCGGCACCGAGGAGCAGAAGCAGCGGTTCCTGCCGCCGACCTTCCGCGGCGAGATGATCTGGTGTCAGCTGTTCTCCGAGCCGGGCGCCGGATCGGACCTGGCCGGGTTGAGCACTAAGGCAACTCGGACGGACGGTGGCTGGCGGATCACCGGTCAGAAGATCTGGACCACCGCGGCGCAGCTCTCCCAGTGGGGCGCGCTGCTGGCGAGAACGGACCCGAGCGCCCCGAAACACAACGGCATCACCTACTTCCTGCTGGACATGCGCAGTGAAGGCGTCGAGGTGAAGCCGCTGCGCGAGCTCACCGGGAACGCGATGTTCAACACCGTCTACATCGACGACGTGTTCGTGCCCGACGAATGCGTGCTCGGCGAGGTCAATCGTGGCTGGGAGGTCAGCCGCAACACCCTTACCGCGGAACGGGTTTCGATCGGCAGCAGCGAGGCCAACTTCCTGGCGACTCTCGGTCAGTTCATCGAGTTCGTTCGCGACGGGCACCTCGACCCGGTCGCGCAACACCGGGCAGGTCAGTTGATCGCCGAGGGCCACGCCGCCAAGGTGCTGAACCTGCGTTCGACGCTGTTGACGCTGGCCGGCGGCGATGCCATGCCGTCCGCGGCCATCTCGAAGCTGCTCTCGATGCGCACCGGCCAGGGGTACGCCGAGTTCGCGGTGTCCTCGTTCGGCACCGAGGCCGCCATCGGCGACACGAACCAGCTGCCCGGCAAGTGGGGCGAGTACCTGCTGGCGAGCCGGGCCACGACGATCTACGGCGGCACCTCCGAGGTGCAGCTGAACATCATCGCCGAGCGGTTGCTCGGCCTTCCTCGCGATCCCTGACCGCCGGCGGGCGATTCCGCCCCGGAAAAGGGCCATGCCGACCTGAGGGGTGGTCAGGCCGGCATGGTTTCCCCCCCATCCCGTGGACCGGTCAGCCTAGGAGTGGATCGGCACGTCAAGGCTGGCCGGCTATCACGGGGAGGCTTGGTTCACCACCACCAGTTCCACCAGTGCCCGGGGGCCCAGAATCCGCGGTTCCCCCAACCCGGGCCACGGTGCCCCCCGTTCCATCCGTGGCCTCCGCCCCATCCGCCATGACCCCCTCCTGGACGGTCGGGAAGGATTCCGGGCCCACCGGGCGCGCCATGCGGACCGGTGGTGGTGAAGCTGTGGTCGGTTCCTGGTGCGGGGGCCGCCTGGGCAACGGCGCCGGCGCCGAACAGCAGCGCTCCCGCCATGGCCGAAGCGCCGGCCGCACTGGCGGCCGCGCGGCGGAGCGATTGTGCAGAGAGCGTCATCGCAGGAGCCCCTTCCAGGATCTGATACCGACAACAAAAACGTTAGCCAGGAGTTTCCCGGCAAACAACTAAGCTACACACGAATTGTCCTGTGAATTATGTAACAGGTCGATTGCCAGACTGCGCAAGGTCGACATTTTGTCGGATTTAATGATTTCCATATCTCAGGAGAACGTCGGATACTGATCTACGGAGTCCGGCTTTATCCCTGCTCAGATGGCGTCTACTGAAATACTGTTCTCCGCAATTCCGCATCGGCGTATTGCCCTGCGTTATGCGGCGCGGAATTGCGCTCCATCTCTCCCGCGCCCGAAATTACCGCGACATACGCCGCGCCTGCCAGCTACCGTAAGCCATTTGCTGCAGAAAGCGGCCGCCGACGGGGACGCGGCCGGTCGGCGGCCCGGTCGCGCGACTTACGCCGTGGACGGTGGAAGAATCAGTATCGACACATTCGAGCGCTGATTTACTGATCGGCCACTCATTCGGAGGGCACCGCCGCAGTGAACTTCAACCGCAGCCACATCGGACCCGGCGCCGCATCGTTCCGGGGTCCCGCGCCGTCGGGCGCCGCGGCGGGCGACGCCGCGCCGACCGAGCGCCTTACCGGGCTCGGGCAGCAGTCCCCCCAGCGGATGGTCAGCCCGCCGGCGCACAACCAGGCGGGACGGGTTCAGCGGACACGGCGCACCGTCGACCTGCCGGCGGCCACCCACCGCGCCCTCGACATCTGGCAGCGGGAGGCGGCCGACCGCCTGGGGGTCGCCCGGGTGACCGGACAAGAGGTGCTCACCGCGCTCATCGACCAGCTCCTGGTCGACCCCAAACTGGCGGCGCAGATCACCCGGGCCATCAAAGACCGGCGCTGACCCCGAAGGGCTAGTCGACCTCCATCTCGCGCAACTCGCGCTTGAGGATCTTGCCGGTCGGGTTGCGCGGCAGCTCCTCGAGGAAGACCACCTCACGCGGCACCTTGTAGCGCGCCAGGTGATCGCGGACGTAGTGCTTGATGGTGTCCTCGTCGACGTCCGAGCCGTCCTTCTTCACCACGAAGGCGCGCAGCCGGTGGCCCCATTCCTTGTCTTCCACGCCGATCGCGGTCGCCTCGACCACCTCCGGGTGCCCGCTGATCAGGTCCTCGACCTCGGCGGGGAAGACGTTCTCCCCGCCGGAGACGATCATCTCGTCGTCGCGGCCGCTGACGTAGAGCAGGCCGTGCTCGTCGAAATACCCGACATCGCCCGAGGACATCAGGCCGTCGATGATCTGCTTGTGGCCGCCGCCGGTGTAGCCCTGGAACGGAAACGCGTTGCCGACGAAGATCCGGCCGACCTCGCCCTGCGGCTTCTCCTGGCCGTTGTCGTCGAGGATCTTGACCTTGACACCCTTGACCACCGGTCCGACGGTCGCCGCGTTGCGCTCCAGATCCTGTGGTCCGGCGATGGTGGCGAACGCGATCTCGGTCGAGCCGTACATGTTGTAGATGACCGGCCCCAGGTCCTTCAGCGCGCGGCTGGCGAGCTCCGCCCCCAGCTGCGACCCGGAGATGAACACGATCCGCAGGCTGGACAGGTCGGGCTTCTTCTCCATCTTCTCGATCGCGTCGAGGATCCGCGACAGCATCACCGGCACCACCACCATGGCGGTCACCTTGTACTTCTCGATGTCTTCGAGCACGTGCGGTGGCTTGAACTTGCGGCGCAGCACCAGGGTCGAGCCCAGGAACATCGCGATGGTGCCGTGCAGGTATCCCAGCGCGTGGAACATCGGGGCGGGCAACGAGGTGACCTCGTTGGCCTTGAACGGGACGTGCGAGAGAATGCCGCCGACCGGCGCCAGGGTCGGCGGGGTGCTGCGGTTCGCGCCCTTGGGGGTGCCGGTGGTGCCGCTGGTGAGGATGATGATCGACGCGTGCTTGGAGGCCTTGGGGGCGGGTTCCTTGCTGCTGCGCTCGATCAGGTCGGCCAGCGTCTCGTCGGTGCTGCCCGACGGCTCGTCCGCGTCGGGGTTGGTGCCCAGCGCGCGCAGCTTGCCCAGTTCCGGCTCGGCCTTGCTGACGGCCTTGGTGTACTCGTCGTCGTAGATGATCAGCTTGGCGCCCTCGCGCTCCGACACCTCCTTGATCTGCGGGCCGGAGAATTCGCTGTTGAGCAGGATGATGCGGGCGCCCACCCGGGCGGCGCCGTAGTTGGCGATCAGGAACCATCGGGTGTTGCGCGCCAGGATCGCCACCCCGTCGCCGCCCTTGACCCCCATCTCGAGCAGGCCGTTCGCCACCGCGTGGGCGGCCTCGTCGAGCTCTTTGAAGCTGAACTCGCCCTCCTCGTCGATGCACGCGGCGCGGTCCGGGTGGCGCCGGGCGTTCAGGGAGGGCAGCATGCCGAACTCGCCCCACTTGTAGATGTCGTTGGCCATCGCGGCGTAGTTCAGCGGTGGCTCCAGCCGGAAGGCGCCCGCTTCGAAGATCTTGCGCACATAGTGCAATTCGGCCGAGCCGCGTTCCAGGTATTGCTGAACCTTGGCAACCGCCTGCCCAGGCAGGCCAATCAGATTAGGCATGGATCCACCCTATGTGACGTCCGTCGCATCCCGAGGGGTAAGTACCCATCGACTTACGATGATGAACATGGGTCCGGTTTCGCTGGAGGTGGCCGGGCACGAGGTGACGATCACCCACCCGGACAAGGTGGTGTTCGACGCCCACGGCGACGCGGGGCCGCACACCAAGCTCGACCTGGTCCGCTATTACCTGTCGGTGGCCGAGGGGGCCCTACGCGGCGTGGCCGGCCGGCCGATGATCCTGAAGCGCTTCGTCAAGGGCATCTCTGAGGAGGCGGTCTTCCAGAAGCGGGCACCGAAGAACCGGCCCGACTGGGTGGACGTCGCCGAATTGCACTACGCGCGCGGTACCTCCGCCGCCGAAGCCGTCATTCACGACGCCGCCGGCCTGGCGTGGGCGGTCAACCTGGGCTGCGTCGACCTCAACCCGCACCCGGTGCTGGCCGACGACCTCGACCATCCCGACGAACTGCGGGTCGACCTGGATCCGATGCCCGGGGTCGACTGGCGGCGGATCGTCGACGTGGCGCTGGTCGCCCGCGAGGTGCTGGAGGACTACGGCCTGGTGGCCTGGCCGAAGACGTCGGGGTCGCGCGGCTTTCACATCTATGCCCGGATCGCCCCGCGCTGGGAATTCCGGCAGGTGCGCCTGGCCGCCCAGACCGTCGCCCGGGAGGTCGAGCGCCGAGCGCCCGGCGCCGCGACCAGCCGCTGGTGGAAGGAAGAACGCGAAGGGGTGTTCGTCGACTTCAACCAGAACGCCAAGGACCGCACGGTCGCGTCGGCGTATTCGGTGCGGGCGACGCCGGACGCCCGGGTGTCCACGCCGCTGCTCTGGGACGAGGTCACCGAGCGCCGCCCCGACGAGTTCACCATCGACACGGTGCCCGCTCGGTTCGCCGCCATGGGCGACCCCTGGGCGGGGATGGACGACGCGGTCGGCGAGCTCGACCGGTTGCTGGTGCTGGCCGAGGAGATGGGCCCCCCGGAGCGTGCGCCGAAGGGATCCGGCACGGCCGACGGCCGGCGCCGGTCGGCGATGCCGCTCATCGAGATCGCCCGCACCAAGACCAAGGACGAGGCGCTGGCCGCGCTGGATACCTGGCGCGACCGCCACCCGGACGCGTCTCGCCTGCTGCAGCCGGCCGACGTGCTGGTCGACGGGATGCGCGGGCCGAGTTCGATCTGGTACCGGATCCGGATCAACCTGCGGCATGTCCCGGCCGACCAGCGACCGCCGCAGGAGGAGCTGATCGCCGACTACAGCCCTTGGATAAAGGAGGGGCAGGGATACGGCGGCAGGCAGCAGCCGTCGCGCTGAAATCCGGCTACACCCCGACCGCAGCTCGCGCCTGGTAGGCGTTGCCCTTGCGCAGGTAGCAGTACCAGGTGACCACCAGCAGGGCGAGGAAGAAGCCCACGTAAAACCGCAGCGCGGGTTCGATGCTGCCGAACTGCGACCTCGACCAGGCGTAGGCCAGCGGCACGACGAATCCGCCGAAGGCCCCGATCGACGAGATCACGCCCAGCGCGCCCGCGGCCTGGCGCCGCATGTGCGCCATGGTGTCGGGGTCGCCCCCGGCGAGTTGCCCCTTGATCACGAAGATCCTCGAGATCATCCGGTAGGTCGAGCCGTTGCCGATGCCCGTCGCGACGAACAGGAACATGAAGCTGGCGAAGAACAGCGGCAGGTTTTTGGCGTTGACCGACCACAGCGCAGCCGCGGCGCCGGCGGCGAGCATGACGAAGCTGACGGCGGTGATCCGGGCGCCGCCGATGCGGTCGGCCAGCTTGCCGCCCAGGGGCCGAATCACCGAGCCGATCGCTGCCCCGAGGAATGCCCAGGTCAACGCGATGTCGCCGCGGCCGAACACCGTTTTGAGCAGGGTCGGGAAGGCCGCCGAGTAGCCGATGAACGAGCCGAACGTGCCGATGTAGAGCAGCGACATGACCCACGTGTCGGGATGCCGCAGCGACTGCCACACCGGCTTCACGTCCGCCTTCGCCTCGGACAGGTTGTTCATGAACAGGAACGCGCACACCGCGGCCACCACCGCCAGCGGGATGTAGAAGAGGCCGGCGCGCGACAGCGCCACCCCGCCACCGGCCACGACGATGGGCGGGATGATCTTCTGCACCACCGCCACGCCGATGTTGCCGCCGGCCGCGTTGAGGCCGAGCGCCCAGCCCTTGTCCTTCTCCGGGTAGAAGAACGAGATGTTGGCCATCGACGAGGCGAAGTTGCCGCCACCGAAGCCGGCGGTGGCGGCGATCAACACCAGCACCGCGAACGACAGGCCCGGATGGCTGACCGCCCAGGCCAGCAGCACGCACGGAATGAGCAGCAGCGCCGCCGAGATGGTCGTCCAGTTGCGGCCGCCGAAGAGCGGCACCGCGAAGGTGTAGGGCAGGCGCAGGAAGGCGCCGACGCCGCTGGGCACGGCGACCAGGCACAGCGCCTGGCTCGCGGTCAGCGCCCAGCCGGAGGCGGACGGATGCCCGTGGGCACCGGCGGTCATCTGGACCACCACGATGCTCCACAACATCCACACGCTGAAGCCGACGTGCTCGGCGAAGATGGAGAAGATCAGGTTGCGCCGGGCGATCGGCTTGCCGGTCGCCTCCCAGAACGCGGGGTCTTCGGGCCGCCAGTCATCGATCCAGTGCCCGCCTCGATGACGCGGGTGCGCGGGGGCGAGGACCGGAGCGGTCGACTCGGGCGTGGTCGTCGTAGTCACGCCCCGACGTTAGGAAGGGACTGTTACCGGGCCGCGTGGACGCAGTTACGTCGGCGATACGTGGATCTCGCAACGGCCGTTCCCCGCTTGTCAGAACTTTTTGCCCGCCCAGTGCGGGAGAATTGCCGCATGCAGGCGACCGATCGGCCCCTGGGGCTGCGCGAACGCAAGAAGATCAAGACCCGTCATGCCCTGCGCCGTGAGGCGTTCCGCCTGTTCGACGCGAACGGCTACGCCGCCACCACCATCGAACAGATCGCCGACGCCGCCGAGGTGTCCCCCAGCACGTTCTTCCGGTACTTCGGATCCAAGGAGTCGCTGCTGCTGGCCGACGACCTCGATCCGCTGATACTGGCGGCGTTCGACGCCCAGCCACCGGAGTTGTCACCCAGCCAGGCCATCCGCCGCGCGTACGCCAGCACGATGGCCGGCCTGTCGCCCGAGCAGCTGGAGTTCGAGAACACCCGACAGCGCCTGATCTTCTCGATACCCGAGCTCAAGGCCGCCCTCTACGACGAGTACTACCGCACCGTGAACGTCATGGCGGAGGCGATCGGTCGCCGGATCGGCCGTCCGGCAACGGATTTCGAGGTCCGGGTGTTCGTCGGCGCGATGGTCGGCGCCATGATGGCCGCCTACGACAGCGCGCCGAAGACCTCCGACACCATCTATCGGGCGCTGGACTTCCTGGACGCCGGCATGCCGCTGGGCTGAGCGGCGCAACCGCGCGGCGACGGGCGTTGCGAGCGGGGAACGCGATAATCTCACGCGATGCGACAGGGTTGGAATCGACGGGGATTCTTGCAGCTCGCAGGGGCTGCAGCCGTCGCCGCGGTCGCCGGCGCCCCGGCGGGGTGCTCGTCAGGCAAACCGTCCTCGAATACCGGCGGCGGCAAATCGGTGACGATCGACCACCTCTTCGGTCAGACCGTGATCAAGGAGCCCCCCAAGCGCGTGGTCAGTGCCGGGTACACCGAGCAAGACGACCTGCTCGCGGTCGGCGTCGTACCGATCGCCGTGACCAACTGGTTCGGCGATCAGCCGTTCGCGGTGTGGCCGTGGGCGCAAGCCAAGCTCGGCGGGGCTCAGCCGGTGGTGCTCAACCTCGACAACGGGATCCCGGTGGACCAGATCGCGGGCCTCAAACCGGATCTCATCGTGGCCACCAACGCCGGGGTGGACGCCGACACCTATCAGAAGCTCTCCGCGATCGCCCCGACCGTGCCGCAGTCGGACGGTGACGCGTTCTTCGAGCCGTGGAAGGAGCAGGCCGCCGTCATCGGCCGGGCGGTGTTCCAGGCCGACCAGATGAAGTCGCTCATCGACGGGGTCGACCAGAGGTTCACCGCCGTCGGCAAGGAACACCCGACCTGGACGGGCAAGAAGGCCTTGCTGATGGAGGGCGCCCTCTGGCAAGGGACCGTCGTCGCGGCCATGGCGGGCTGGCGCACGGACTTCCTCAATCAGATGGGCCTGGTGATCGCCGACAGCATCAAGCCGTTCGGCACCGGCCACCGCGCCGTCATCCCGCGCGACCGCGTCAAGGCGGTGCTCGACTCCGCCGACGTGCTCATCTGGACAACCGAGAGCCCCGACGACCAGAAGGCGTTGCTCGCCGACCCCGACGTGGCGGGGTCACAGGCCACCGCGCAGAACCGGCACGTCTTCACCACCAAGGAGCAGGCCGGCGCCATCGCGTTCTCCTCGCCGCTGAGCTACCCGTTGGTCGCCGACCAGTTGCCCCCGCAGCTGGCCAAAATCCTCGGTTAGATCCCCGCCGCGCCGGCGGCGTTTGAGTGTTTGCTAAGGCAGCTCTGGCAGTGTTCGAAAATCCGTCGCCCGCCCCTCGCCCGGCCGGCGATCGGGCGGTTACCGTCGAGTAATGAGCGTGACGGGCCTTACCGACAACGTGCCCAGGGACCTGCCCACGGACCTGGTCGGCAACACGGTTCTGGACTTCGGCGACAGCGCGCTGATGCTGCAATGCGGCAGCACCGCCGAGGTGCTGGCGTGGGCGGCGCAGTTGCGGGTCGCGGCGTTGCCCGGCGTGGTCGACATCGTCCCGGCCGCGCGCACGGTGCTGGTGAAGCTCGACGGCCCGCGCCGCCAAGGCGTGATCCGTCAGCGACTGCGCAAGATGCGGGTCGCCGCCGAGGAGGTCCCCGCGTCCGATCGCCGCGCCGACGTGGTGATCGACGTCGTCTACGACGGCCCGGACCTCGCCGAGGTGGCCGACCACACCGGGCTGACCATCCCGCAGGTGATCGACGCCCACACCGGTTCGCTCTGGCGGGTCGGATTCAGCGGGTTCGCCCCGGGATTCGCGTACCTGGTCGACGGGGATCCCCGGCTGCGGGTGCCGCGCCACCCGGAGCCACGCACCTCGGTGCCCGCCGGCTCGGTCGGTCTGGCCGGCGAATTCAGCGCGATATACCCGCGCCAGTCGCCGGGCGGTTGGCAACTGATCGGCCGCACCGACGCGGTCATGTGGGACCTCGAACGGCCCCAACCGGCGCTGCTGACGCAGGGCACCTGGGTTCAGTTCCGGGCCGTCTGAGGTAAGGAGACCACCGTGGCAACCCTGGAGATCCTTCGCACCGGCCCGCTCGCCGTCGTCCAGGACCTGGGCCGGCCGGGGCTGGCCCACCTCGGCGTGAGCCGGTCCGGGGCGGCCGACCGTCGCGCCCACCAGCTGGCCAACCGGCTGGTCGCCAACCCCGTTGACCGCGCCACCGTCGAGGTCACGTTAGGCGGATTCGCGGCCCGTGTCCGGGGCGGCGACGTCGACATCGCGGTCACGGGCGCCGACACCGACCCGACCGTCAACGGAAAAAAGTTCGGCACCAACAGCATTCAACATGTCCGCGACGGCCAGGTGATCGCCTTGGGCACGCCTCGCGCCGGGCTGCGGACATATCTCGCGGTGCGCGGCGGCATCGGAGTGGAGCCGGTACTGGGCTCGCGCAGCTACGACGTGATGTCGGCCATCGGCCCGGGACCGCTGCGGGTGGGAGACGAGCTCCCGGTCGGGGAGCACACCCCCGACTATCCCGAACTGGATCAGGCCCCGGTGGCGGCGATCACCGGCAGCGCCGTCGAGCTGGCCGTGGTGCCCGGGCCGCGCGACGACTGGTTCGTCGACCCCGACGTCCTGGTGCACAACGACTGGGTGGCCTCCGACCGCAGCGACCGCGTGGGGATGCGCCTGACCGGCCGCCCGCTGCAGTACCGCTACCCGGACCGCCAGCTGCCCAGCGAGGGCACCACCCGGGGGGCGATTCAGGTGCCGCCCAACGGGTTACCGGTGATCCTGGGGCCCGATCACCCGGTCACCGGCGGTTACCCAGTGGTGGGCGTGGTGGTCGACGGGGACATCGACAAGATCGCCCAGGTGCGCCCCGGCCAGTCGGTGCGCCTGCACTGGTCTCGCCCCAGGGTCCTGGTCGGCGCCCAGCCGCGTGCCGGCGCCTGGCCGTTCCCGTAGTCGTTCCAGGCTCAGTTGGGCCCGTTGTCCGCCGAAATGTATTCCAGCTCACACCAAGCCGCGCGACGGCTTCGAATCACCTGATTTGGTTGGCCATTTCACCGTCGGGTGCCGCCTACAGCGACTTACCAGATAACTGGTAATCAACTAACAGCCGATTCGGGCCCGATTGAGTTGACCCATTCCCGCCCCGAATGTGAGCATCGAAACACGCGGCGGGGCATGCCTCTTCATTCGGGGCGCCCGGATTTTCTCCCGGCGCGGGCCCCAGCCGAATTCGCCCGCGGGGCAACGGAAACGAGCACTGCGGCGTGCCCTTCCCGCATGGCAGTCGACGAAAGGTGACGTTCGGATGGCCCGCAATCACCGCATCGCGGACTGGAATCCAGAAGACCCGGCGGCCTGGGAGGCGGGCAACAGGAAGATCGCCCGCCGCAACCTGTTGTGCACCATCGCCGGCGACCACGTCGCCTTCTCGGTCTGGACGCTCTGGCCGGTCATGGCGCTGTTCATGCCGGAGCACGTCTACGGCTTCTCCGCCGGCGACAAGCTGCTGCTGGGCGCCGTCGCCACGCTGGTCGGTGGCCTGGCCCGGATCCCCTACACCCTGGGCATCGCCACCTTCGGCGGCCGTAACTGGACCGCGTTTTCGGCGTTCGTGCTGCTGATCCCGACCGTCGGCACGATCGTGTTGCTCGCCAACCCCGGCCTTCCGCTGTGGCCCTTCGTGGTGTGCGCGGCCCTGACCGGGCTGGGCGGCGGCAACTATGCGGCTTCGCTCGCCAACGTCAACGCCTTCTATCCCCAGCGGCTCAAGGGCTCGGCACTTGCCGTCAACGCCGGTGTCGGCAACCTCGGGGTGGCGGTGATCCAGCTGGTCGCACTCCTGGTGCTGGCCACGGCCGGACACGAGGCGCCGTATTGGGTGTGCGCGGTGTACCTGGTCGCGCTGGTGGTCGTCGGGCTCGCGGCCGCACTGTTCATGGACAACGTCAGCCACGGCACCGAGCTGAACACGATGCGCTCGATCCTGTTCGAGCGTGACACCTATGTGATCTCGCTGCTCTACATCTGCACCTTCGGCTCCTGGATCGGCTTTTCCTTCGCCTTCGGCCAGGTGATGCAGGTGAACTTCCTGGCCAACGGGGAAGGCGCCAAGCACGCGGCGCTGCACGCCGCGCAGGTGGCCTTCATCGGCCCCCTGCTGGGCTCGCTGGCCCGCATCTACGGCGGCCGGCTGGCCGACCGCAAGGGCGGCAGCCGGGTCACGCTCGGCGTGCTGGCCGGCATGACGCTGGGGGCCGGGCTGCTGGTCATCATCAGCACCATCGACGATCACAACGCCGGGGACCGCTCGACCAGCATGATCGGTTACGTCATCGGCTTCATGGTGCTGTTCGTCCTGTCCGGGATGGGCAACGGTTCGGTGTTCAAATTGATCCCCTCGGTGTACGACGCGCGCAGCCACGCCCTACAGATGAGCGAGGACGAGCGCCGCCACTGGGCGCGCGCCAAGGCGGGAGCGTTGATCGGCGTCTGCTCCGCGGTGGGTGCGCTGGGCGGGGTGGGCATCAACCTCGCGCTGCGCCAGTCCTACCTGGCCACCGGGGAGGAGACGTCGGCGTACTGGGCGTTCCTTGCTTCCTACGTCGTGGCCGCGGTCGTCACGTGGTCGGTATACGTGCGCCGACCGGCGCCGCCCACCGAGGCGGTGGACGGTGAGACGGCAGGTGCGCTGGCGCGCGTGTGAGCGCGCCCTCATGGTGGGCAATGCGCAAGCAATTGCCAGGTAACGCAACCGAAATCTGACAGGCATACACAGGTGATATGGGCCAGCCGGACTCCCCGCCGCTGACGGGTTACCGCATCGCGGTGACGTCCGCCCGGCGCTCCGAGGAGCTGTGTGCGCTGCTCAGCCGCCACGGCGCCGAGGTGTGCAGCGCGCCGGCGATCAACATGATCGCGCTGCCCGACGACGACGAATTGCACCGTAACACCGAGGCATTGATCGCCGAGCCACCCGACGTCCTCGTCGCGCACACCGGCATCGGCTTCCGCGGGTGGCTCGCCGCGGCCGAGGGGTGGGGGCTGGTCAACCCGCTCCTCACCGCGCTGTCTTCGGCCCGCATCGTCTCGCGCGGGCCGAAGGCCACCGGCGCACTGCGCGCCGCCGGCCTGCACGAGGAGTGGTCCCCGGAATCCGAGTCGTCGCAGGAAGTCCTGGAATACCTGCTCCACTCGGGAATGGCCGGGCTGCGGGTGGCGGTCCAGCTGCACGGCGCCGCCGACGCGTGGGATCCCTTCCCGGAGTTCCTCGGCGGGTTGCGCCTGGCGGGCGCGCAGGTGGTGCCCGTCCGGGTATACCGCTGGAAGCCAACGCCTTTGGGCGGCACGTTCGATCAGCTCGTGACGGGCATCGCGGCGCGGCAGTTCGACGCGGTCACCTTCACGTCGGCGCCGGCGGCGGCGGCGGTGCTCGAACGCGGCCGCGAGCTCGACGTCGAGGACCAACTGCTGGGCGCCCTGCGCAGCGACGTGCACGCGATGTGCGTCGGCCCGGTGACGTCCAAGCCGTTGATCCGCAAAGGCGTGCCCACGTCGTCGCCGGAACGAATGCGGTTGGGCGCCTTGGCCCGTCACGTCGCCGAAGAGCTGCCGCTGCTGGGTTCGTGCACCGTGCGGGCCGCCGGCCACACCGTCGACATCCGCGGCACCTGCGTGCTGGTGGACGGCTCGATCAAGGTGCTGTCGCCCTCGGGCATGGGAATCCTGCGTGCGCTGGCGAAACGCCCCGGCGACGTCGTCCCCCGCGGTGACCTGTTGCGCGCGCTGCCCGGCAACAGCAACGACCCGCACGCCGTCGACACGGCGGTGCTGCGGCTGCGGACGGCCCTGGGCGACAAGAACATCATCGCGACGGTGGTCAAGCGTGGCTACCGGCTCGCGACCGAGCAACGGGCGGACGCCTCATGGCGCTGATCCTGGTCGCGCACGGCACCCGCCGGCCGGAGGGTGTGGCGATGGTCGAACAGCTTGCCGCGCAGGCAAGCTCGTTGATCGCACGCCCGGTGGAGGTCGCGTTCGTCGACGTGTTGGGGCCCACCCCCAGCGAGGTGCTGTCGCTTGCCAAGGCCACCGGCCGGCCCGCCATCGTGCTGCCCGCGTTCTTGTCGCGCGGCTACCACGTCCGCGCGGACCTGCCGGCCCACGTCGGGCAGAGCGGGCACCCCAACGTCATCGTCACCCCCGCCCTAGGCCCCAGTGGCCAGATCGCCCGGATCGTCGGCGACCAATTGCTCAAATGCGGTTGGCGCCCGGGTGATTCGGTGATCCTGGCGGCGGCGGGAACATCGGATGTCAAAGCGCGCGCCGACCTGCACACCACCGCGACGCTGGTGTCGGCGCTCACCGGGTCGCGAGTGAGTCTGGCCTTCGCGGCCACCGGGGACCCGCAGCTGCCCGAAGCGGTGGACGAGGCGAGACGCCAGGCCCGCCGCACCAACGCGCGCGTCGTGGTCGCCTCCTACCTGCTGGCCGACGGCCTGTTCCAGGAGAGGCTGCGCGCCTGCGGCGCCGACCTGGTCAGCCAACCGCTGAGCACCCATCCGGGCCTGACACGCCTGATCGCCAACCGATTCCGCCGGGCCATGCCGCCGGTGCTGGCCCCCACCGCCCGGCACGCTTCGCGCCGCTCGAGCGCCCAGCGGTGGGTGCACGACCGCATCGTGCGGCCGAATCCGGCGGCCTGAAGGCGCCGATCGTCGAGGCGCGCCGACGCCCGCGACGCTTGATCTTTGGCCTGATTCCGGCGATCCTGGCACCATGCCCCGTCGCGAAGAGCCGTCGCGTGGGCTCCTCGACCCGGTCGCCAAGATGCTGCGGTTGCCGTTCGGCACACCGGAATTCATCGACCGCATCGTCACCGGCGGGGCCAATCAGGTGGGCCGTCAAACGCTGCGCATGCTGATCACCACCTGGGACGCCGCCGGCGGCGGCCCCTTCGCCGCGAGCGCGATCGCCTCCACCGGGATGGCCAAGACCGCCGAAACCGTGCAGAGCATGTTCGTCGGGCCGGTATTCGGCCCGCTGCTCAAGCTGCTGGGGGCGGACAAGGCCGCCACGCGGGCTTCGCTGTGCGCCTCGCAGCTGGTGGGTCTGGGCATCATGCGCTACGGCATCCGCTCGGAGCCACTGCATTCGATGTCGGTCGACGCGCTCGTCGACGCGATCGGCCCGACGATGCAGCGCTACCTCGTCGGCGACATCACCCGCTAGGCGGCGAGCCGGCCGACCTGGACGAAGCCGTCGTCGGTGACACGCGCGGGGTACACCGGCACCGAGAAGTTCGGATCGTCCAGGCATTCACCGTCATCCAGTGAGAAGGCCTGCTTGAGGATCGGCGATTGGACCGTCACCCGGCCCCCGCGGTCCCCCACGATCCCGCGGGAGAGCACGGCCGCGCCGGAGAACGGGTCGACGTTGCCCACCGCGTGCACCGAGCCGTCGTCGAGCCGGAACAACGCCGCCTGGGACCCGTCGTCGAGCAACACGCCGACGCCCCGGCCCGGGATGAGGCGGTCGTACTCGCAGGCAGTCGTCCACACCGCAATGTCGTTGAGAAGTGTCATGATTCCTCTCCAGCTCCCGTACGGATCTTCGGCATCCCAATGGAAACGGGGATTTTGCGCCCGGCGTGCTCGGTGAATTCCACCGTCGAGTCGACCTCGTCCGGGGCGTTGACGAACGAGACGAACCGCGACAGCTTGTCGGGGTCGTCGAGCACGCCCTTCCATTCACACTTGTAGTTCTGCACGTGCCGCTCCATTGCGGCCTCGAATTCCTCGGCCAGGCCCAGCGAGTCCTCGCACACGACCTCGCGCACGTGGTCGAGGCCGCCCTCGAGCGAATCGACCCAGGGCGCCGTGCGCTGCAGCCGGTCGGCCGTCCGGATGTAGTACATGATGAACCGGTCGACGTAGCGGACCAGCGTCTCGGTGTCCAGGTCGCTGGCCAACAGCTGCGCGTGCTTGGGCGTCATGCCGCCGTTCCCGCCGACGTAGAGGTTCCAGCCCTTCTCGGTGGCGATGACGCCGACGTCCTTGGAGCGCGCTTCGGCGCACTCGCGCGCACAACCGGAGACGCCCATCTTGATCTTGTGCGGCGCCCGCAGACCCCGGTACCGCAACTCCAGATCGATGGCCAGCTGCACCGAATCCTGCTGCCCGTAGCGGCACCAGTCGGTGCCGACACAGCTCTTCACGGTGCGCAGCGCCTTGCCGTAGGCGTGGCCCGACTCCATGCCGCCCTCGACCAGCCGGCGCCAGATCTCCGGCAGCTGGTCCACCCGCGCGCCGAACATGTCGATGCGCTGTCCGCCGGTGATCTTGGTGTAGAGCCCGAAGTCCTGCGCGATCTGGCCGATCAGGATCAGGTGCTCGGGTTTGATGTCACCGCCGGGCACCCGCGGCACCACCGAGTAGCTGCCGTTCTTCTGGATGTTGGCCAGGAAGTGGTCGTTGGAATCCTGCAGCGAGGCCTGCTCGCCTTCCAGGATGTGCTCCGAGCCGGTGGAGGCCAGGATGGACGCGACCACGGGTTTGCAGATGTCGCAACCCTTTCCGCGGCCGAAGCGCTCCAGGAGGCCGGAGAACGTCCGGATCTCGGTGGCCGAGATGATTTCGAAGAGTTCCGCCCGCGACTGGCTGAAGTGCTCGCACAGCGCCTTGGACTGTTCCACGCCCTCGGCTTCCAGCAGCTGCTTGAGCAGGGGCACGCACGAACCGCACGACGTGCCGGCCGCGGTGCACGACTTGAGCGAGGGCACGTCGGCGCAGCCGTCGGCGATCGCGCACTTCAGATCGCCCTTGGTGACGTTGTTGCACGAGCAGATCTGGGCGGAATCCGGCAGCGCGCCGATCCCGAGCGCCGGAGCGTCGCCGGAGACCGGCGCGATCAGCGCGAGCGGATCCCCGGGCAGCTCGCTGCCGACCATGGGCCGCAGCACCCCGTAGGCCGAGGCGTCGCCCACCAGGACGCCGCCGAGCAGGGTCTTCGCGTCGTCGGACAGCACCAGCTTGGCGTAGGTCTTCTTGACCGCGTCGTTGATGGCGACCTCGAGGCAGTTCTCGGTCACCCCCATCGCATCGCCGAAGCTGGCGACGTCGACACCGAGCAGCTTGAGCTTGGTGGAAAGGTCCGCTTCGCCGAACTCCGCGGCGCCGTCCAGCAGGCGGTCGGCCACCACTTCGGCGGAGGTGTAGCCGGGTCCCACCAAGCCGTAGCACCGGCCCTGGATCGCGGCGACCTCACCGACCGCGTAGATGTCCGGATCGCTTGTGCGGCAGGCCAAGTCGGTGAGCACGCCGCCGCGCTCGGCAAGCTCCAGCCCTGCGGCCCTGGCCAGCTCGTCGCGCGGCCGGATGCCGGCCGCGAAAATGACCAGCCCCGCGTCGATGACCTCACCGTCAGTCAAGCGCACCCGCACCGATGACACCCCATCGGGATGGTCGATCGCTTCGATCGACTCCGTGCCCGTGCCCACGTGCACCGCGATGCCCAGGTCGCCGACCATCTTGGCCAGCAATGCGCCGCCGCCCTCATCGATCTGCTGGGCCATCAAGCGTGGCATCATCTCGACGACGTGTGTTTGTAAGCCGAACTGGCGCAGCGCATTAGCGGCTTCCAGGCCCAGCAGGCCACCGCCGATGACCACGCCCGCCGGGGAGCGACCGGCTTCCGCCGTGCGCTGCGCGTCGGCGCGGATGGCGTCGAGATCGTCGAGCGTGCGGTAGACGTGGCACGCCGCCAGGTCATGGCCCGGCACCGGGGGGACGAAGGCGTAGGACCCGGTGGCCAACACCAACGTGTCGTAGCCGCACCGCTGCCCGTCGGCAGTCACCACGGACTTCGCTTCCCGGTCGATCTCGGTCACCCGAGCGTTCAAGACCAACCGAACCCGGTCGTCACCCGCGTAGTCGTTGCCCGGCAGTGCCAGCAGCTTGCGGTCCCAGCTTTCGGTGTACGAGGTAAGCCCGACGCGGTCGTAAGCCGCGTCCGCCTCCTCGGCGAAAACCGTGATGCGCCAGAGGCCCTCGGTGTCGCGCGCCCGGAGCGCCTCGACCAGCCGGTGCCCCACCATGCCGTGCCCGACTACGACGATGTGACCGCCCGCACAGTGCGCACGCGAAATCCCGTCTGCAGCCATGGCTTTGAGATTAGCGGCGAGAAATTACCGCGATTTCGCCCAATGTGACGGTCCTATGACGAGGATCTCACAACTCACAGGGAGCGTTGTGAATATTCGTTCGCCCGAGGCGAACGCCTAGGTGGAACTTTAGCGTGGTCGACTCATGTTTCTTCTTACAGCCGGCCGAAAGGGCGCCGGACACAGCAAATCCACAACAAAGCTCAAGGAAGTACAAGGAGATCCCGATGAGTAACCTCCCCTTGTGGTCGCGACCGGCCTGGGACACCGACCGGTGGTTGCGCGACTTCTTCGGACCCGCCGCCGCGACGGACTGGTACAAGCCCGCCACCAGCGGATTTAATCCGGCGTGCGAGATCGTCAAGGACGGCGACGACGCGATCGTACGTGTCGAGCTCCCCGGCGTTGACGTCGAGAAGGATGTCAACGTCGAGGTCGACCGTGGCCGGCTCGTGATCCACGGCGAACGCCGCGACGAGCACGCCAAGGACGAAGGGGAGAAAGACGGGCGCACCCTGCGCGAGGTCCGCTACGGGTCGTTCCGCCGGTCGTTCCAGCTGCCGGCCCACATCACCGGCGACGCCGTCACGGCCTCGTACGACGCCGGGGTGCTGACGGTGCGGGTCGCCGGCGTGTACGCCGGAAGCCAGGCGCAGCGGATCGCGATCAGCAAGTAACAGGTGGACAACGGTTCCGGCAGGGCATGCGCCCCGCCGGAACCGCTTGCCGCCCAGCGCTTTTCTCCAGCGGCGCGGTAACGGGCGGGCGAAGCCGCCATTGTCGACCGCGACCCGCGGCTGCGCGGCGGCGGCCTCCCCCACCAGCGCGGGCTGCGGAGACATAAGAAAGTAAGGAAGCGAGTCGGCTGACGCCGGGCTGTGCCGTGGATAGGATCGGAAGCGTACTGTGATCCGCAACACCGCCCGCCCTAGGAGATATCCGGTGACACTTCCTACCGGCACTACTGAACTCGCCGAACTTCACGATCTGATCGGCGGCCTGCGGCGGTGCGTCGGCTCCCTGAGGAATCGCTACGGCGACAACCCGGCGATGCGGCGCATCGTCATCGACGCGAACCGCATCCTGTCCGACGTCGAATTGCTCGACACCGACGTATCCGAGCTGGACCTGACGCGGGCCACCGTGCAGCATTCCGGCGAGAAAATCGTCATCCCCGACACCCAGTACGACAGCGAATTCTGGCGCGACGTCGACGACGAGGGTGTCGGGGGTCACAGCAGGTACTGACAACCCAAGCCCCCCGAAAAATGAGGGGGTGCTCTCTGTGTACCCTTCGACCAACAGCCCGTTCGAAGAGGAACACTAGATGAGCGCACCCACGGCGAACCGTCCTGCGTCAGGTGTCTTTTCACCCACGCGCGCCAGCATCCCCCAACGGACCCTACGCACCGACCGGTGGTGGATGTCGCCGCTGCGGATCGACCTGGGCTTCGCGGCGTTTGTCATCTACGCGACGGTGCGCGCGTTCCAACGCGACTACTTCTTCGTCCCGAAGTACCACTACCTGACCCCGTTCTACTCGCCGTGCGTGAGCAAGGCGTGCGGGGCGGCCGGCGACTTCTGGCCGCAGATCCTGCCGGACGTCTGGTGGCTGCCCTACGCGGCGCTGACGCTGCCCTTCCTGCTGCTGTTCCGGCTGACCTGCTACTACTACCGCGGCGCCTACTACCGCACGGTGTGGCAGTCGCCCAGCGCCTGCGCGGTGGCCGAGCCCCGCGTCCACTACACCGGCGAGACCCGGCTCCCGCTGATCATCCAGAACAGCCACCGGTACTTCTTCTATATCGCCGGCATCATCTCGGTGATCAACACCTACGACGCGATCATCGCGTTCCACTCGGACAGCGGGCCCGGCGGCTTCGGCTTCGGGCTGGGCAACGTGATCATGGTGGGCAACGTCGTCATGCTGTGGGTCTACACGCTGTCCTGCCACTCGTGCCGGCACGTGACCGGCGGACGGCTCAAGCACTTCTCCAAGCACCCTGTGCGGTACTGGATCTGGACCCAGGTCAGCCACATCAACACCCGGCACAAGCTGTACGCGTGGATCACGCTGGGCACCCTGATGCTCACCGACTTCTACATCGCACTGGTGGCGGGCGGCGCCATCCCCGATTTGAGATTTGTTGGCTGACAGGCCATCTGAGGAAAACCAGAATTTAGCGAGGGTTTCATGGTTGAGGTCGAGCGGCACGCCTACGACGTAGTCGTCATCGGTGCCGGCGGCGCTGGGCTGCGTGCGGTCATCGAGGCGCGCGAACGCGGCCTCAAGGTCGCGGTGGTGTGCAAGTCGCTGTTCGGCAAGGCCCACACGGTGATGGCCGAGGGCGGCTGCGCGGCGTCGATGGGCAACACCAACCCGAAGGACAACTGGAAGACCCACTTCGGCGACACCATGCGCGGTGGGAAGTTCCTCAACAACTGGCGGATGGCCGAGCTGCACGCCAAGGAGGCACCGGACCGCGTCTGGGAGCTGGAAACCTATGGCGCGCTGTTCGATCGCCTCAAAGACGGCAAGATCAGCCAGCGCAACTTCGGCGGGCACACCTACCCGCGGCTGGCGCACGTCGGTGACCGCACCGGCCTGGAGCTGATCCGCACCATGCAGCAGAAGATCGTCTCGCTGCAGCAGGAGGATCACGCCGAGCTCGGCGACTACGAGGCGCGCATCAAGGTGTTCGCCGAGTGCACCATCACCGAACTGATCAAGGACGGTGACGCGATCGCCGGCGCGTTCGGCTACTGGCGCGAGACGGGCCAGTTCGTCCTGTTCGAGGCGCCCGCGGTGGTCCTGGCCACCGGCGGCATCGGCAAGTCGTTCAAGGTCACCTCGAACTCCTGGGAGTACACCGGCGACGGGCACGCTCTGGCCCTGCGGGCCGGCGCATCGCTGATCAACATGGAGTTCGTCCAGTTCCACCCCACGGGCATGGTGTGGCCCCCGAGCGTGAAGGGGATCCTGGTCACCGAGGGCGTCCGCGGCGACGGCGGGGTGCTGAAGAACTCCGACAACAAGCGGTTCATGTTCGACTACATCCCGCCGGTGTTCAAGGGCCAGTACGCCGAGACCGAACAAGAGGCCGACCAGTGGCTCAAGGACAACGACTCGGCCCGCCGGACCCCCGACCTGCTGCCCCGCGATGAGGTCGCGCGCGCGATCAACTCGGAGGTCAAGGCCGGCCGCGGCAGCCCACACGGCGGCGTGTTCCTGGACATCGCGTCCCGGTTGACGCCCGAGGAGATCAAGCGGCGGCTGCCGTCGATGTACCACCAGTTCAAGGAGCTGGCCGGCGTCGACATCACCAAGGAGCCGATGGAAGTCGGGCCCACGTGCCACTACGTGATGGGCGGCGTCGAGGTCGACGCCGACACGGGTGCGGCCACCGTCCCGGGCCTGTTCGCGGCCGGCGAGTGCTCCGGCGGCATGCACGGGTCCAACCGCCTGGGCGGCAATTCGCTGTCGGACCTGCTCGTCTTCGGGCGGCGGGCCGGGCTGGGCGCGGCCGACTACGTGCGCGCGCTCAGCAGCCGCCCGACCATCTCGGCCGACGCCGTCGAGACCGCGGCGAAGCGGGCGCTGTCCCCGTTCGAGGGACCGGCCAACGGCGCCGCGGCGGAGAACCCCTACACGCTGCAGCTCGAGCTGCAGCAGTCGATGAATGACCTGGTGGGCATCATCCGCAAGGCCGACGAGGTCTCCGAGGCGCTCTCCCGCCTGGACAAGCTGCGCGAGCGGTTCAAGAACATGCACGTCGAGGGCGGTCGCCAGTACAACCCCGGCTGGAACCTCGCCATCGACCTGCGCAACATGCTGCTGGTCAGCGAGTGTGTCGCCAAGGCCGCGCTGGAGCGCACCGAGAGCCGCGGCGGCCACACCCGCGACGACCACCCGTCGATGGATTCGGGCTGGCGCAAGGTGCTGCTGGTCTGCCAGGCCGCCGGCGGCGACGAGGTGATCCCGGACATCAGCATCACCCGCAAGGACCAGGTGCCGATGCGGCCGGATCTGCTGGAGCTCTTCGAGATCTCCGAGCTGGAGAAGTACTACACCGACGACGAGCTGGCCGAGCATCCAGGACGGAGAGGCTAATGACCTACAACGCGACCATGCGTGTGTGGCGCGGTGACGATGCCAGCGGCGCGCTGCAAGACTTCACGGTTGAGGTCAACGAGGGCGAGGTGGTGCTCGACATCATCCATCGCCTGCAACAGACCCAGACGCCCGACCTCGCGGTGCGGTGGAACTGCAAGGCGGGCAAGTGCGGCTCCTGCTCGGCGGAGATCAACGGGGTGCCGCGGTTGCTGTGCATGACCCGGATGTCCACGTTCGCCGAGGACGAGGTCGTGACGGTCACGCCGCTGCGCACCTTCCCGGTGATCCGGGACCTGGTCACCGACGTCTCCTTCAACTACGAGAAGGCGCGTGAGATCCCCGCCTTCGCGCCGCCGAAGGATCTGCAGCCGGGCGAGTACCGGATGGCGCAGGCCGATGTGCAGCGGTCGCAGGAGTTCCGCAAGTGCATCGAGTGCTTCCTGTGTCAGAACGTGTGCCACGTGATCCGCGACCACGAGGAGAACAAGAAGGCGTTCGCCGGGCCGCGTTTCCTGATGCGCATCGCCGAGCTCGAGATGCACCCGCTGGACACGCTGGACCGGCGCAACCAGGCGCAGGAGGAGCACGGCCTGGGCTACTGCAACATCACCAAGTGCTGCACCGAGGTCTGCCCGGAGAACATCAAGATCACCGACAACGCGCTGATCCCGATGAAAGAGCGGGTCGCCGACCGCAAGTACGACCCCGTGGTGTGGTTGGGCAACAAGCTGTTCCGGCGCTGAGGCGTTAGCGCGCCCGGCACGCCGGGTACCCGCATATCACCCCGTCGGGCCCGAACCCGACGGTCTGCCCCCAACCGAAAAGCAGTGTGGACGATATGCGAGAAACCACCAGCGTCAACGAAATTCGAACCGCGATCCGGGAGATGTCCATGCGCGCCGATCTCGCGCGCAAGGAAGGCCGCCCCGACGACGCCGCCGAGATCGAGCGGCGGATTGCGGGCTATCGGGCCGAGCTCAGCCGCCGACCCTAGCCCGGTCAGGCGCCGAGGCGCCGGAACACGCTGCGGTGAAACACGATCGGCGCCACCTCGGCGTCGATGGTCACCTCGTTGACCCGCAGCACCACGATGGTGTGATCCCCCGCCGGGATCAGCTGCTCGACCGCGCTTTCCAGCCACAGGCCGGTGCCCTTGATGAAGACCGCCCCGCTGTCCCTGGACACCGTCTCCAGGCCGGCGAACCTGTCGCCGGTCTTGGCGGCCAGGGTCCGCGCCGCCTCGTCATGAGCCTCGCCGAGCACGCTGATGCCCAGCATGGGCAGGTCCTTGAGCTTGGGCCACGTCGTCGACGTGTTCTGCACGCAGAACGACACCAGCGGCGGGTCCAGCGAGACGGGGACGAAGGTGCTCGCCGCGAGGCCCTCCCGGGCGCCCCGGACCTCCGCGGCGATGGCGACCACCCCCGACGGGAAGTGGCCGAAGGCCTCGCGAAGTGTGGACGGTGTCAGGTTCTTGTTCGAGTTCACCGGAATTCATTCGCCCCTTGAGCCGAGAACGGGATTCTCGTCCCCGACCCTACCTGGCGAATACCCGTGCGCTGAAGCCACATCGGGGTGCGCGCGCAGCCTGCTCTTCCAGGCGTTGCGGCCGTAGACGGAGAAGATCGGATCCGAGGGGTCGACCACCCGGCCTGCGCGTGCCCGCAGCTCGGCCGGCAGCGTCAGCACCGGGATCCGCGCGTCCAACCGTGGGTTGAAGAAATAGGGCACCGAGATCCGTTCCGCCTGCTGCGCGTCCAGGGTCACCCGGTGCTCGGTGGCCCGCAGGTAACCGCCCGTGGCCACCTCGAGCAGCTCGCCGATGTTGACGACGAAGGCGCCGTCGGCGGGCGGCACGTCGATCCAGTCCTGGGTTCCGGGGCGGCGCACCTGCAGGCCCCGGCTGCCCGGCTCGGCCAGCAGCAGCGTGAGCACCCCGGCGTCCTTGTGCGGGCCGACCCCCTGCGGCGAGGCCGCGCTCCGCGGGTAGCGCACGATCTTGATCAGCGTGGCGGGGGTTTCGGCGAAGGCGGGGCCGAAGACGTCCGGCGGACTTCCCAGGGAGGCCGCCCAGTGCCGGAGCAGCGTGCGCGCCACCGCGGACAGCGCCGCGTCCCACTCGGCGACGATGCCCGGCAGCTCGGGCAGCGCGGCCGGCCACTGGTTGGGCCCCTGCAACCACAGGTAGTCCGGCTTACCCGGGCCCCCGACGGGCGCCCGCTCCGGTCCGATGTCGATCTGCTCCCGCCAGTCCGTCTGCCCCCGGGTCAGCTCGCCGCCCAGCCGGGTGTAGCCGCGGAAGTGCGGGCTGCGCGCCATCGCGACCGCGTCCTTCTCGGGCTGGGGCAGCTCGAACAGCCGCCGCGCCACCCCCAGCAGCCTGCGGGTGAGCTCGTCGGGCACGCCGTGGCCGGCCAGGTAGAAGAAGCCCACCTCGTGCGCGGCCTCGCGCAACCCCCGCCGCAACGGGGCCGCCGACGTGCGCAGATCCACTACGGGCAGGGTGGTGATGCATCCCATAGTTTCAGATCCGTTTCGTTATCGCCGCAGGTCAGAGGCGCCACATCGGCTCCCCAACCGGTTGGTTAATTAGATGATGAAATCTAGCTCACATTGACTTGCGTTGAACTAACCGAGAGCGATATTTTAGCGGTGTTACTGGTGGGTAACTTAGACCTAGTACCCAACCATTCGAGTGGCATTCTCAACGAGGAGGAACCGTAGTGAGCCACTACAAGAGCAACGTCCGTGACCAGGTGTTCAACCTGTTCGAGGTCCTGGGCGTTGAGAAGGCTTTGGGCGCCGGCGACTACAGCGATCTGGATGTCGACACCGCCCGCGAGATGCTGTCGGAGATCAGCCGGCTGGCCGAGGGGCCCATCGCCGAGTCGTTCGTCGAGGGCGACCGCAATCCCCCGGTATTCGACCCGAAAACCCACTCGGTGACGCTGCCGGAGTCGTTCAAGAAGTCCGTCCGCGCCGTCACCGAGGCCGGTTGGGACAAGGTCGGCATCGACGAGGTCCTCGGCGGCATGCCGATGCCCCGGGCGCTGGTGTGGGCCCTGCACGAGCACCTGCTGGGCGCCAACCCCGCCGTCTGGATGTACGGCGGCGGCGCCGGCTTCGCCAACATCCTCTACCACCTGGGCACCGAGGAGCAGAAGAAGTGGGCCGTGATCTGCGCCGAGCGCGGCTGGGGCTCCACCATGGTGCTCACCGAGCCGGACGCCGGTTCCGACGTCGGCGCCGGGCGGACCAAGGCGATCAAGCAGGACGACGGCTCCTGGCACATCGACGGCGTGAAGCGGTTCATCACCTCCGCGGACTCCGGTGACCTGTTCGAGAACATCTTCCACCTGGTGCTGGCCCGCCCTGAGGGCGCGGGTCCGGGCACCAAGGGCCTGTCGCTGTTCTTCGTGCCGAAGTTCCTGTTCGACTCCGAGACCGGCGAGCTGGGCGAGCGCAACGGCGTCTTCGTCACCAACGTCGAGCACAAGATGGGCCTGAAGGTGTCGGCCACGTGTGAGCTGTCCTTCGGCCAGCACGACGTGCCCGCCAAGGGCTGGCTGGTCGGCGAGGTGCACAACGGCATCGCGCAGATGTTCGAGGTCATCGAGCAGGCCCGCATGATGGTCGGCACCAAGGCCATCGCGACCCTGTCGACCGGTTACCTGAACGCGCTGGAGTACGCCAAGTCCCGCGTGCAGGGCGCCGACATGACACAGATGACCGACAAGACCGCTCCGCGGGTGACCATCACGCACCACCCCGACGTCCGCCGGTCGCTGATGACCCAGAAGGCCTACGCCGAGGGGCTGCGTGCGCTGTACCTCTACACCGCGACCTACCAGGACGCGGCGGTTGCCGAGGCGGTGCACGGTGTGGACGCCGAACTGGCCGTCAAGGTCAACGACCTGATGTTGCCGGTGGTCAAGGGTGTCGGTTCCGAGCAGGCCTACGCCAAGCTGACCGAGAGCCTGCAGACTTTCGGTGGGTCCGGCTTCCTGCAGGACTACCCGATCGAGCAGTACATCCGCGACGCCAAGATCGACTCCCTCTACGAGGGCACCACGGCCATCCAGGCGCAGGACTTCTTCTTCCGGAAGATCATCCGCGACAAGGGTGTGGCGCTGGCCCACGTGTCGGGCGAGATTCAGAAGTTCGTGGACAGCGAGTCGGGCAACGGCCGGCTGAAGTCCGAGCGCGAGCTGCTGGCCAAGGCGCTGGCCGACGTGCAGGCGATGGCGGCCACGCTGACCGGTTACCTGATGGCGGCGCAGGAGGACGTGACCAGCCTCTACAAGGTGGGCCTGGGATCGGTGCGCTTCCTGATGAGCGTCGGCGACCTGGTCATCGGCTGGTTGCTGCAGCGTCAGGCCGCGGTGGCGGTGCAGGCGCTGGACGCCGGCGCCAGCGGCGACGAGCGGTCCTTCTACGAGGGCAAGGTCGCGGTGGCGTCGTTCTTCGCGAAGAACTTCCTGCCGCTGCTGGCGAGCACCCGCGAGGTGATCGAGACGCTGGACAACGACATCATGGAGCTCGACGAGGCCGCCTTCTAGGCCGCCGCCGAGATGATGAGCAAAACCCCGCTCCCATTTCGGGAGCGGGGTTTTTATCTGGCGCCCCAGGCACCAAAAAAGGCCGCCGCTGGATCCCCTCACTCCAGCGGCGGCCCTTCTCGCACGCCCGGCGCGTTCTTTTCGCCCCCGGGCGACGGACTAGGGATGCCCCGTATTGCCGTCGGGGTCGGGGGGTCAGACCACAACACGGGGTCATCCGCGCTCTCGAATACCCCTCCGCCCGGATTACTAACCCGCTGTGACCGATGTCATGAAACCGGCCGGCTCAGGCCTCCAGGATCGCGGCCACGCCCTGCCCGCCCGCGGCACAGATGGAAACCAGGGCCCGCAGCGGCTTGCCCGCGCCGCCCTTCTGCTCCGCCTTCTTCTCCGCGAGCTGCTTGGCCGCCTGGGCGAGGATCCGCCCGCCGGTGGCGGCGAAGGGGTGGCCGGCGGCCAGCGACGAGCCGTTGACGTTGAGCTTGGCCCGGTCGATCGAACCCAGCGCGGCGTCCAGCCCCAGCCGTTCCTTGCAGTAGTCCTCCGACTCCCACGCCTGCAGATGCGCCAGCACCACCGAGGCGAAGGCCTCGTGGATCTCGTAGAAGTCGAAGTCCTGCAGGCTCAGGCCGTTGCGCGCCAGCAGTCGCGGCACCGCGTAGGTCGGCGCCATCAGCAGGCCGTCCCGGCCGTTGACGTAGTCGACGGCGGCGGTTTCGGCGTCCACCAGGAAAGCCAGCGGCGTCAGCGAGTGGGCGGCCGCCCACTCCTCGCTGGAAAGCAGCGCGACCGACGCCCCGTCGGTCAGGGGGGTCGAGTTGCCCGCCGTCATCGTCGCGTCGCCGGACTTCACCCCGAACACCGGCTTGAGCTTCGCCAGCTTCTCGGCCGACGAATCCGGCCGCAGGTTGTCGTCGCGGTAGAGGCCGAGGAACGGGGTGACCAGGTCGTCGAAGAAACCCCGATCGTAGGCGGCCGCCATGTTGCGGTGGCTGGCGGCGGCGAGCTCGTCCTGGTCGACGCGCTTGATGCCCATCTGCTTGGCGGTGATCGCCTGGTGCTCGCCCATGGACAGCCCCGTGCGGGGCTCGCTGTTGACCGGGATCTGGATACCCAGGGTCGCGGGCAGCGTGCCCACCAGCCTCAGCCGCTGGACGTTGGACTTGGAGCGGCGCAAGTTGAGCAGCGTGCGGCGCAGGTTGTCGCCGAGGGCGATCGGCGGGTCGGAGGTGGTGTCGACGCCGCCCGCGGCGGCCACCTCGTAGCGGCCGGACGCGATGCCGTCGGAGGCGGCGATCGCCGCCTGCAGGCCGGTGCCGCAGGCCTGTTGCAGGTCGAACGCCGGCGTGTACGACGACAGCTCGGAGCCCAGCACGCATTCGCGGGTGAGGTTGAAGTCCCGGCTGTGCTTGAGCACGGCGCCGCCGACCACCGCACCCAAGCGCTCGCCGGCCAACCCGAAGCGGTCGACCAGCCCACCCAGCGCGGCGGTGAACATGTCCTGGTTGGACGCCTCGGCGTACGCGCCGTCGGACCGGGCGAACGGGATGCGGTTGCCGCCCAGCACGGCGACTCGTCGCCGCTGCGAGCTGCGCTGGTTGCTTGCCTCGGAACTTGCAGGGGCCACTGTCTTCTCCGTGTATCTGCGGTCTGTTGGTTTTCCGGATGCCCGTTGGGGCCATACTACCCACTGTTCTTACTCTGAAGTAAGTTCGACCTCGATACGGTTGTGCTGTAGGCGCACCCCCGACTGAGAAGCAGATGGAAGGTAGCTCCGGTGGCTCCCAAGGTCTCGTCCGATCTGTTCACGCAGATCGTCAACTCCGGTCCTGGATCGTTTCTGGCCAAGCAACTCGGCGTCCCGCAACCCGAGACCTTGCGCCGCTATCGGCCCGGCGATCCGCCGCTGGCCGGGTCCCTGCTGATCGGCGGTGAGGGCCGCGTGGTCGAGCCGCTGCGCGCCGCGCTGGCCAAGGACTACGACCTGGTCGGCAACAACCTGGGTGGCCGCTGGGCCGACCAGTTCGGCGGCCTGGTCTTCGACGCCACCGGGATCACGACGCCGGAGGGGCTGCGGGGGTTGTACGAATTCTTCACCCCGCTGCTGCGCAACCTGGGCCACTCGGCCCGCGTCGTCGTGGTCGGCACCACGCCCGACGCCGCCGCCGGCCCGCACGAGCGGATCGCGCAGCGCGCGTTGGAAGGGTTCACCCGCTCGCTGGGCAAGGAGCTGCGCAACGGCACCACGGTGGCGCTGGTGTACCTGTCGCCCGACGCCAAACCCGCTGCGACGGGCCTGGAATCGACCATGCGGTTCATCCTGTCGGCCAAGTCGGCCTACGTCGACGGCCAGGTGTTCTACATCGGCGAGGCCGACTCCACACCGCCGGCCGACTGGGACCGGCCACTCGACTCCCGAGTCGCCATCGTGACCGGCGCGGCCCGCGGGATCGGCGCGACGATCGCCGAGGTGTTCGCCCGCGACGGCGCCCGCGTCGTCGCCATCGACGTCGAGTCGGCCGCCGAGGCGCTGGCCGAGACGGCCAGCCGGGTGGGGGGCACGGCGCTGTGGCTCGACGTCACCACCTCCGACGCCGTCGACAAGATCACCGAGCACCTGCGCGAGCACCACGGCGGGCGGGCCGACGTGCTGGTCAACAACGCCGGCATCACCCGCGACAAGTTGCTGGCCAACATGGACGACGCCCGCTGGGACGCCGTACTGGCCGTGAATCTCCTTGCGCCGCTGCGCCTTACCGAGGGGCTGGTGGGCAACGGCACCCTCGGCGAGGGCGGCCGGGTGATCGGGCTGTCCTCGATGGCCGGCATCGCGGGCAACCGCGGGCAGACCAACTACGCCACCACCAAGGCCGGGATGATCGGCCTCACCCAGGCGCTGGCGCCCGAGCTCTACGGCAAGGGCATCACGATCAACGCCGTCGCCCCGGGGTTCATCGAAACCCAGATGACCGCCGCAATCCCGCTGGCCACCCGCGAGGTAGGCCGCCGGCTGAACTCGCTGCTGCAGGGCGGCCAACCCGTCGACGTCGCCGAAACCATCGCCTACTTCGCCAGCCCGGCGTCAAACGCGGTGACGGGCAACGTCATTCGCGTCTGCGGCCAGGCCATGCTGGGCGCATAGCTGCGACGAGGGGAACGCGATGAACCAGCCAAGCGGTCTGAAGAACATGTTGCGCGCCGCCGCGGGGGCACTGCCGGTGGTGTCGCGCGGGAACCAGCTGCCGACGCGCACGGTGGCCATCGAGGAATTGCCCATCGACCGCGCGAACGTGGCGGAGTACGCCGATGTCACCGGCCTGCGGTACGGCAACAGCGTGCCGCTCACCTATCCGTTCGCGCTGACCTTCCCCGCGATGATGTCGCTGGTGACCGGGTTCGACTTCCCTTTCGCCGCAATGGGTTCGGTGCATGTCGAGAATCACATCACGCAGTATCGGCCGATCGCGGTCACCGACACCGTCGGCGTGCGCGTGCACGCCGAGAACCTGCGGGAGCACCGCAAAGGCCTGCTGGTCGACCTGGTGACCGATGTGAGCGTCGGTACCGACACCGCGTGGCATCAGGTGACGACCTTCCTGCACCAGCAACGCACCAGCCTGTCCGACGAGCCCAAGCCGCCACCGCAGAAGCAGCCCAAGCTGCCCCCACCCAGCGCGGTCGTGCGGGTCAGTCCCGGCCTGATCCGTCGTTACGCCGTCGTCGGTGGCGATCACAACCCGATCCACACCAACCCGATCGCGGCCAAGCTGTTCGGCTTCCCGACCGTCATCGCGCACGGAATGTACAGCGCCGCAGCAGTATTGGCGAACATCGAAGCGCGGCTCCCGGACGCGGTGAAGTATTCGGTGAAGTTCGGCAAGCCGCTGGTGCTGCCCGCCACCGCGGGGCTGTACATCGACGAAGGCCATGACGGCTGGGATATCGCGCTGCGCAACATCGCCAAGGGCTATCCGTATCTGACCGGCACCGTGCGGGCGCTGTAGACGCTTCAGCCCGAGTGCGTCCCCACCCGCCCGCTGACCAGAAGCTTCAAGCCGTACGCACCGACCGCGGTGACCAGGAAGACCAGGAGCAGCCAGAGCGGCGGGCGGGCGAGCTCCCAGACGAAGATCGCCGCCCAGATCGGTGAGCCCTGCGTCACGGCGAGCACGCCGGCGGCGCCCGCCAGCGAGACCGTCGGCCCGTGCAGATGCATTCCGGCCGCCATGTTCATCGTCAGCACCAGCAGCGATCCCGCGGCCGCGCCGGTGGCCAGCGACGGCGTCAGCATGCCGCCGGCGCCGCCCGCACGGAGGAACAGCGCGGTCAACAACGGCTTGAGGGCCAGGATCGCGGCGGCGGCGGACAGCGTCAGCCCGCTGGCCAGGCTGACGGTCAGGATGCTGCGGCCGTTGCCGGGCAACTCGGGCCACCAATGCGAACAGATGCCCATCACCAGCCCGGCGCCGGCGAGCGCGGGGACCAGCACCCAGGTGCGCATCTGCCCGGCCGGCCGTGCCGCCGCCATCAACCGGTTGAACCCCAGCCCCACCGCGAGCGCCAGCGGCGCCAGGATCAGCGCCTGACCGGTCAGTTCGAAGGACAGGTTCGCGTTGGGCCACTCCAGGGTGGGTTGATCGTGCGTGACGGCCGAGCACACGGCCACGGCCAGGCTGGACGTGATCAGCGCGGCGCCCAGCGCCCGCGGATGCCAGGTGGTCAGCATGATCCGCGCGGCGAACAGCGCGCCGGCGACGGGAACGGCGTAGACCGCGCCGAGCCCGGCACCGGCCGCGCACGCCAGCAGGATCTCGCGATCGCGCGACGTCAACCGTCCCAGCCACGCGGTGCCCCAGTCGCCCAGGGCCGCGGCGAACTGGCGGGGCGCACCCTCGCGGCCGAGGGACGCGCCGGAGCCGACCAGCAGCACCTGCAGCAGCGCGTCGACGCTCCAGGACAGCCGCGGCACCGGTTCCCGGCGGGCGATGGTTTCGGCCAGCGGCGGCACCGCTGCCCTGCGCCGCAGCGCCCACCAGCCGAGCCCGGCCAAGGCGCCGCCGATCATCGGACCCACGGCACGGCGCACCGGGCTGCTCGCGGCCACGCCGGCGAGCAGCGCGCCGAAGGTGTAGTGGTAGGTGACGTGCTGGACGAAGCGCAGCACGAACGTCGCCGCCAGCCCGGCCACCCCGGCCAGCAACCCGACGATGATTACGGCGCAGAAGAATTCGGCGTTGCGGCGGGCGGGCGGTCGAGCCACACGTCGAATGTAGGGGTTAGCGGGCGCCGGCGCTGGGGCCGCCCTTCTCCGGCCGCGCCGCCGCGGCGGCCTCCCGCTCCTCCGGCGCGCCGCGCAGGCCGTGCCAGAACAGGTTGATCATCAGCTCGGCCGCCTCGTCGGCGTCGATGTCGCCGGTGCTGAGCTGGTTGGCCGTCGCCTCGCCCGCGCCCACCAGCGCCACCGCCATCATCTCGTTTTCGCGCTCGGTCCGCGGGGTGCGGCTGCCCGCCCGCACCAGCCCGGCGACCAGTTCGATGATCTGCTCCCGGCCCTCTCGCACCATGTGCGCGAACGCCTGAGAACTGGTGGCCTGGGTGTACATCACGATCCACGACGCCCGGTTGGCGTCGATGTAGCGCATGAACGACACGATGGTGTTGCGCAGCAGGTCTTTCGGGCTCTGCGTGAAGTCGATGTCGGCGCGCACCGCGTCGATGAACCGGCTCATCTCGCGGTTCAGGCAGGCGCCGAACAGGTCTTCCTTGGAGCCGTAGTACAGGTAGAGCATCGGCTTGGAGATCTGCGCCTCGGCGGCGATGGCGTCCATCGAGGTCTCGTGGTAGCCGTTGACCGAGAACATCTGCACCGCGGCGTCGAGCATCTGTTGCTCGCGGACAGCACGCGGTAAGCGCTTGGTGCCACCCGCCATCGCATGCCTCTCTTAGCCCCGCTATCTGACTCCAGGGTAAGCAACGCGCGGCGGGCGCACAGGCGATCTAGTGGCCATGGCGGCGACCCGCTAGTGGCCGCAGGCGGGGCTGCGGCCTTTCATGGTCGCCACGCGCCCGAGTGCGTCGTCGACCCGCTGCGCGGGCAGTTCGCCGGCGGCCACCGCCTTCTGCAGCCGGTCCAGTACTGCGGGCACCTCGTCGGTGGTGACCCAGAGCGCGACGTCGGTCCCGGCCTGCAGGGTGCGCAGCACCGCCTCGGCGACGCCGTACCGGTCGGAGATGGCGCCCATGCTGGACAGGTCGTCGGTGAACACCGGGCCGTTGAACGGCGGGCCGCCATAGCCGACGCCGTCCCGCAGCAGCCGCACCGCCGCGGGGCTCAGGCTGGCCGGGTCGTCGCCGGTCAGCCCGGGGACCTGCAGGTGGCCCAGCATCACCGCTACCGGGGCCGCGGTCACCAGCGTGCGGTAGGGCACCAGGTCGACGTTCTGCAGGTCGGCCAGGGGCGGGGTCACCACGCCGCCGGTGTGCGAGTCGCCCGAGCCGTGCCCGTGGCCGGGGAAGTGCTTGAGCACCGGCAGCAGTCCGGCATCTCGCAGGCCCTGCGCGTACGCGCCGGCGTAGGCGGTGACCGTGTTGGGGTCGCCGCCGAACGAGCGGTCCCCAATCACGCCGTCGGTGGCGTCGGTGACGTCAACGACGGGCGCGAAGTCGATGGTGATGCCCAGGTCTTTCATCTTCTTGCCGCGCTCGGCGGCCAGGTCGTGGACCTGGGCGACGGTCTGGGTCTGGGCCAGCTGCCGGGGTGATGGCGCCTCCCCGATGAGCGACCGCAACCGCGACACCCGGCCGCCCTCCTCGTCGACGCTGACCGCCAGCGGGAGCGGCCCGGCCTTCGCCGCGATGTCGGCCAGCGGGCCCTTGAAGATCGACAGGTCGGTCCAGCTGCCGATGAAGATGCCCCCGACGTGGTAGCCGTTGACCACCGACCGGGCGTCATCGGCGTTCTTGACGCCGACCATCAACAGCTGGGCCAGCTTGTCGCGGACCGGCAGCGTGGTGAGGTCACCGCATGCCGGCGGCGCGGGCGCGGCCGACGGCTTGCTGACCGAAGCCGACGGGCCGGGAGGCCGCGCGGCGTGGTGAGCGCAGCCCGCCACCAACGCCGACACGGACGCGAGCACGGCCAGGGTGCGCGAAAATGACATCGGGCCATGTTTTCATGGCGCTATCCGGGCCTCCGGATCTGGGGAGCGACGGGGTTTGCGTCGGGGGTTTTCTTCTTCGGGTGCGGGGGCACTCCTGGGCTGGTGCCAGCGGGGCTAGGGGGCCAAGATGCCAGCGTTGACCGGTTTCACCCTGGCCGCCGCGGCCAGCATCGCGGTCGGTCTGTCGGTCGGCGTCGCGACCACCGTCGGCGTCACGCTGGCCGTCGCCGACCACGGCGCGGCGCCGGTGCGGGGCCGACCCGCGCTGCTGATCCCGCTCGGTCCCCATCAGGTGCAATACGGCGACCGGTGCTTTCACGGGCACTGCCTGCCCTGACCAGGGCACCGGGCCGCAAACCGCGCTTCTGCTAGGTTGTCGCTAGGCCGTCGCCACGTTTTCCGATGCTGTAAGGAGCCTTGATGAACCGGATCATTGCGCCCGCCGCCGCGAGCGTGGTGGTTGGTCTCTTGCTCGGCGCGGCAGCGATTTTCGGGATCACCTTGATGGTGCAGCAGGACACGAAACCGCCACTCCCCGGGGGCGATCCGCAGTCGTCAGTGCTCAACCGGGTCGAGTACGGCAACCGTAGCTAGCGGCGATCGCAAGCGCGGCGAAGCCGGGCGTAGCGGGTCGCCGCCATCGGAATCCGGCGATCGCAAGCGCGGCGAAGCCGGGCGTAGCGGGTCGCCGCCATCAAGTTCAGCGGCGAGTACGTGGGCCGGCGCGCCGGCCTCGCGCTCGTCGGCCGTGCCCCTTCCGCGCCGGTGGCTGTGGTTGGCCGGGGCGATCGCCCTGCTGCTGAGCTTCGCCCAGTCGCCGGGACGGGTCTCCCCCGACACCAAACTGGACCTCACCGCCAACCCGCTGCGCTTCCTGGCCCGGGCCACCAACCTGTGGAACAGCGAGCTGCCGTTCGGGCAGGCGCAGAACCAGGCCTACGGCTACCTGTTCCCGCACGGCACCTTCTTTGCGATCGGCCACCTGCTTTCGGTGCCGGGGTGGGTCACCCAACGGCTGTGGTGGGCGCTGCTGCTCACCGTCGGCTTCTGGGGGGTGTTGCGGGTCGCCGAGGCGCTGGGGATCGGCAGCCCGGCGTCCCGCGTGATCGGCGCCGCCGCGTTCGCGCTGTCGCCGCGGGTGCTGACCACGCTGGGCTCCATCTCGTCGGAAACGCTGCCGATGATGCTGGCGCCCTGGGTGTTGCTACCGACGATCCTGGCGCTGCGCGCGTCGGGCAACCGGTCGGTGCGAGCGCTCGCCGCGCAGGCCGGTCTGGCCGTCGCGCTGATGGGCGCGGTCAACGCCATCGCCACGCTGGCCGGCTGCCTGCCGGCGGTGATCTGGTGGGCCTGCCACCGGCCCAACCGGTTGTGGTGGCGCTACACCGGGTGGTGGCTGCTTTCGCTGTTCCTGGCGATGGCGTGGTGGGTGGTGGCGCTGGTGATGCTGCGGGTTATCAGCCCGCCCTTCCTGGACTTCATCGAATCCTCGGGGGTGACGACGCAATGGTCGTCGCTCACCGAGATCCTGCGCGGCACCGACAGCTGGACCCCGTACGTGGCGCCGACCGCCACGGCGGGCGCGCCACTGGTGACCGGCTCCGCGGCCGTCCTGGCCACCTGCCTGGTCGCGGCGGCGGGGCTGGCGGGGCTGGCGAGTCCGGCGATGCCGGCCCGCGGGCGGTTGGTGACGATGCTGTTCGTCGGCGTGGCGCTGATGGCCGCCGGTTACAGCGGTGGGCTCGGCTCGCCGGTGGCGCACGCCCCAGGGGCTGCCGCCGAGCACCTGCAGCGGCTCGTCATGGCTGGTCCCCCACACCTGCGTGGCGAACGGCGCCCCCGGGACCACCAGCACCCGACCGGGCGTCGGGGTGCCCGAGTTGTGCCGGTCGAGCCAGTCGGCGGTTTCCTGCCAGTACCGGGGTATCGCGCTGAAGGTGCCGGGCGGGGTCAGCCGGCCGGTCCACGCCAGCGACGTACTCACCATCAGGGCCGTCAGCACGACGATCGCGACGGCCACCCGCCTGTCGCGCTCCGGGTGGGCGAACGCGCGCAGCCACCCCGAGGCGGGGGCCCGGCCGGGGAGCGGGACCCGCCCCAACACCTGGGCGATGCCCAGCGCGATCGGGATCCGGACCACCGACCCCAGCTTGTGCACGTTGCGCAGCGGCGCCCCGCCGGCGTCCAGGAACGCCTGCACCGCGTGCGCCACCGGCGAGCCGAGCCCACCGCTGTAACCGGCGGCCATCAGCGCCACGCCGACGAACAGCATCGTCAC